>CALLRY010000311.1:0-3156 GCA_938014285.1 uncultured Collinsella sp.
GGGCACTTGCCAAGGACGAGGCCAAGGCTGACGAGCTGGCGTTTGTGATCTACAACCTGCTCGAGGCCATCCGCATTGCCGCCCACCTGCTGATGCCGCTCATGCCTCAGACCTCTGCCGAGGCCCTGCGCCGCCTGTCCTGCGAGGACGAGGCCGCGACCGACGACCTCAAGGGCATTTGCGCTTGGGGCCTGCTTGCCGGCGGTCAGCCTGTCGAGAAGGGCGAGCCGCTGTTCCCGCGTCTGGGCTAAGACGCGGCGCGCCATATCGGCAATTTGCTGTTTAGATGTAAGGGCATGGCCGCCACGGTCCATGCCCTTTCGTTTCAAGACGCCGCCATCATGCTAAGGAGGCAACTATGACAACTTCGCCTTTGGCAAACCCCACGGCAACAAGGGAGCTGCTGGAGGAGTTTGGCCTTGCGACCAAGCATCGCCTGGGCCAGAACTTCCTGATCGACAACCATGTGATCGAGCGCATTTGCGAGCTTGCCGAGCTTGCGGGCGATGAGCGCGTGCTCGAGGTTGGTCCGGGCGTTGGCACGCTCACGCTTGCGCTGTTGCAGGAGGCGGCGTGCGTCACGTCGATCGAAGCAGATCCCGAGCTCGAACCGGTGCTCGACGCCCATGCCGCCGACTATGCCAACTTCCGCTTTATCATGGGCGACGCGCTTAAGGTGGGCCCGGAGCAGATTGAGCAGGCCGCCGGCGGCGAGCCCACGGTATTTGTCGCGAACTTGCCCTATAACGTGGCGGCGACGATCATTTTGCAATTTTTCCAGACGATGCCGGCGCTCAAGCGTGCCGTCGTCATGGTGCAAAAGGAGGTTGCCGATCGCATTGCCGCAGTGCCGGGCAACAAGACCTATGGCGGCTATACGGCAAAGCTCGGCCTGTATGCGCAGGTGACGGGTCGCTTTGAGGTGCCGCCGCGTTGCTTTATGCCAGCGCCGCACGTGGACTCGGCCGTCGTGCGTATCGACCGTGTTGACGGCGTGGTGCCCGAGGGGCTCGATCGCGAGTTCGTGGCTCGTGTGATCGACGCTGCATTTGCTCAGCGGCGCAAGACCATCCGAAATTCCATGAGCGCCAACGGTTTTGCCAAGGACGTGCTCGATGCCGCTTTTGAGGTTTGCGGTATCGCACCCACCACGCGCGCCGAGACGCTCGATGTTGCCGACTTTGTCCGTCTGGCCCGGGAGCTAATCCATGACGCCTAATGCCGAACGCGTGACGTTTACCAAGAAAAAGAAGACGGTTGCTTGTCCCGTGCCCTTGGCGCCGCTTGCCGACACGCATGCACATCTGCTTTCGTTTTGGGGCAAGGATGTGCCCGAGACGCTCGTGCGCGCCAAAGCCGCGGGCGTCGACCTGTTGGTGACGATGTTCGACCCCATTGCCGACAAGCGCAGCGTGGCGGACTATAGCGACTGGCTGGTGCGCGAGATTCTTCCGATGCAGGATATCCCGCAGATCAAGTATCTTGCCGGCGTGCATCCGTATGGCGCGCCGGACTATACCGACGACGTTCATGCACAGGTCGTTGCGGCACTTGATGACCCCTTATGCGCCGGTATTGGCGAAATCGGCCTGGACTATCACATGGACTATGACGACGATATCGCGCCGGCACCCCATAACGTGCAGATTGATTGCATGGCGCGCCAGCTCGAGCTTGCCGTGCGCCGCAATGTGCCGGTGGAGCTGCACCTGCGTCACGAGGACTCGGATGGGGAGCGCACCTCGCACGTTGATGCGTACAACGTACTGCGCGAGGTGGGTGTGCCCCAGGCTGGTTGTGTGCTGCACTGTTTTGGCGAGGACCGCGCCACGATGGAGCGCTTTGTGGATTTGGGCTGCTATATCGCCTATGGCGGTGCGGCCACCTTTAAGCGCAACGACGATGTGCGCGAGGCATTTGCGGCAACCCCACTCGATCGAATTTTGTTCGAGACGGATTGCCCGTATATGGCTCCGGAGCCCATCCGCGGTCTTGAATGCGAGCCCGCAATGATCTCCATTACGGCAAACACGCTGGTCAACGACCGTGTCGATCGTACCGGCGAGGATGCTGAGGCAATCGCGCGAGCAGCTTGGGAAAATGCCTGCAAACTTTTTCAAAAATAGTTCTTGCGTTCGCGATGGCGCTCCGTTATTCTAATTCCTGCACGCGGGCGTGGCGGAATTGGCAGACGCGTACGGTTCAGGTCCGTATGGGGGCAACCCCATGAAGGTTCAAGTCCTTTCACCCGCACCACTTAAAACTTGAGGTCAGGAGTTCGCTCCTGACCTTTTTTATTTCACCGAATATGCGGCGCAGTCTTTGGACCCAGCGTCGCTTCAAACAAAGCGACCTTTAGCGCGAGCGGCGCTTCGAGCAAGGTTCCACAGAAAAGCGAGCGCCATCTGCGCCGACATCAACAATGGCACAGACCTTATTCCACAAGACCAAGCCGCCTTCATCTCGCAAACTCCACCCCACAGGCGCAAACCAAGAGAATCATCCTTCGGCCCGAAATCGGCCTTTCGGCTCAAAAACGCACGAAGGCCCCGCGCTCGTCTTGAACACGGGGCCCTCGGAAGCAGCCAAAATCTGAATTAGTCTTCGCTGATCTCGGTGATGCAGCCCATGGGGCATTCCTCGACGCAGTCGCCGCAGGCGATGCATGCATCTTCGTTCTCAACGACGACAACGCCGCCGGCAATCTCCAAAACGTCCTGCGGGCAAGCGTCAACGCAAATGCCGCAGCCAATGCACTCTTCGGTTTCAAGCACAGGATGAGCCATTGTGTGCTCCTCTCACTTGTGTACTCAGCTTCAACGCTGAAAATCAACACTGACAAAAACTCAAACCGGCACCCCGCCGGCTCAAATCACTGACCGCAAAATACCATGACTTGCAGCGTTTGCAAGAAGAAATTCGGAAATGGCGTTGAACGGTTCCGACCTTTTTGTAACGCGTCGGCAAAACCCCACGTCACGCATTCAGAAGATAGCCTTGTGCAACAAATTGCATTTTAGAATTGCTCGTTTTTTTCCATAGGAAACCCTATGAATTATTTGCGGTAATCAGGTTTCTGTGGGATACTAACCACCGTGCAATCAGCAACCGCACACAATTTCATAAGTTTCGCTTACACACACCTTAAACACCGCA
>CALLRY010000312.1:0-2386 GCA_938014285.1 uncultured Collinsella sp.
CCCATCTTGCCGAGCACGCGGCCGTCGGGGCTCGTGATGCCCTCGATGGCGAGTGCGGAGCCGTTGGGGTTGACGGAAAGGTCCATGCTGGGTTTGCCGTTCTCGCCCACGTACTGCGTGGCGACCTGGCCGTTGGCGATCAGCTGGGCGAGCACTTCGTCATTGGCGACAAAGCGGCCCTCGCCGTGGCTGATGGCGACGGTATAGGGGTCGTCCAGGCTGCACTGCGACAGCCACGGGGACAAGTTGGACGAGATGCGGGTGCGCACCAGACGGCTCTGGTGGCGACCGATGGTGTTAAACGTCAACGTGGGCGCATCGGGCGTGGCGTCGACGATGTCGCCGTAGGGCACCAGGCCGAGCTTGATCAGGGCCTGGAAGCCGTTGCAGATGCCCAGCATCAGGCCATCGCGGGCCTTGAGCAGGTCGCGGACTGCCTCGGTGACCTCGGGAGCGCGGAAGAACGCCGTGATGAACTTGGCAGAGCCGTCGGGCTCGTCGCCGCCCGAGAAGCCGCCGGGGATCATAACGATCTGGCTTGCACGGATGCGGCGGGCAAGCTCGTGGGTGCTCTCGGCGACGGCCTCGGGCGTGAGGTTGTTGATCACGAAGGTGTCGGCCTCGGCACCGGCGGCACGGAAGGCGCGGGCGCTGTCGTACTCGCAGTTGTTGCCGGGGAACACGGGGATGATCACGCGCGGGCGGGCGATCTTGGCGCCGCCGTACACGTGGATATCCTTGGCGCGGAAGTCGATGGTCTCGACCTCGGGGGTCTCGCCGGCGCTGCGGTAGGCGAAGACGCCCTCGATGCCGCTCTCCCAGGCCTCCTGGAGCTCGGCGAGCTCGATGACCTCGGAGCCGGTGTCGATGACATAGCCCTCGACGGTGGTGCCCAGGGGCTCGACGACAACGCCGTCGGCGACCTCGGGCAGCTCGGCGTCCTCGGCGAGCTCGACGATAAAACTGCCGTAGAGCGGGGTGAAGAGGCTCTCCACGTCTACATCCTCGGCAAGCTCGATACCGATCTGGTTACCGACGCACATCTTAAAGAGGCTCTCGGCGCCGCAGCCGTAGCCGGGCGTGGATATGGCCAGGGCGTTGCCGGTAGCAGTGAGCGCCTCGACGGCGTCAAACGCGGCGAGCAACTGCTGGGCGTCGGGACGGTAGTCCTCGCCATAGGTGGCGGGGGCGATGCGGACGACGCGGTGCGTGAGGCCCTTGAACTCGGGCGAGACGGCGCGGGCGGCCTTGCCCACGGCGACGGCGAAGCTGATCAGGGTCGGCGGAACGTTGAGCTCGCCGGTCTCGTCCTCAAACGAACCGCTCATGGAGTCCTTGCCGCCGATGGCGCCGGCACCCAGGTCGACTTGGGCCATGAGGGCGCCCAGGACGGCTGCCGTGGGCTTGCCCCAGCGCTCGGCCTCGGTGCGCAGACGCTCGAAGTACTCCTGGAAGGAGAGATAGGCGCGCTTGTGCTCAAAGCCGGCAGCCACGAGCTTGGCGATGGACTCGACCACGGACAGGTAGGCGCCCGCAAACTGGTCGGCCTCCATCAGATAGGGGTTGAAGCCCCATGCCATGGCACTCGCCGTGGTGGTCTCGCCGTCCACGGGGAACTTGGCGACCATGGCCGAGCTGGGGGTGAGCTGCGTCTTGCCGCCAAAGGGCATGAGCACGGTCGCGGCGCCGATGGTGGAGTCGAAGCGCTCGGAAAGGCCCTTGTTGGAAGCGACGTTGAGGTCGGTGACGAGCGAGGTCATGCGCTCGGCGAGCGTGGTGCCGGCCCAGCTGGGCTGCCACACGCTACGGGCGCACACGTGGGCGACCTGGTGCTTGGGTGCGCCGTTGGAGTTGAGGAACTCGCGGGACAGGTCGACGATAGCGACGCCGTTCCAGGCCATGCGCATGCGCGGCTCAGCGGTAACCTCGGCGATAACGGTCGCCTCCAGGTTCTCCTCGGCGGCGTAGCCCATGAACTCCTCGACGTCACCGTCGGCGACGGCGCAGGCCATACGCTCCTGGGACTCGGAGATGGCGAGCTCGGTGCCGTCCAGGCCGTCGTACTTCTTGGTCACGGTGTCCAGGTCGACATACAGGCCGTCGGCAAGCTCGCCCACGGCGACCGAGACGCCGCCGGCGCCAAAGTCGTTGCAGCGCTTGATCAGACGGCAGGCGTCGCCGCGGCGGAACAGACGCTGCAGCTTGCGCTCGACAGGGGCGTTGCCCTTCTGGACCTCGGCACCCGAGGTCTCGATGGACTCGGTGTTCTGGGTCTTGGAGGAGCCGGTGGCGCCACCGATGCCATCGCGGCCGGTGCGGCCGCCCAGCAGGATGATCTTGTCGGTGGGGGCGGGGCACTCGCGACGAACGTGGTTTGCCGGGGTAG
>CALLRY010000313.1:0-1803 GCA_938014285.1 uncultured Collinsella sp.
AAACTTGAGCTAAACGAACGAAGCCATTTTACTTCCTATATACGGTTTTCACAGAGATGGATCCCGT
Organism: uncultured Collinsella sp.; assembly: GCA_938014285.1. Taxonomy (GTDB): domain Bacteria; phylum Actinomycetota; class Coriobacteriia; order Coriobacteriales; family Coriobacteriaceae; genus Collinsella. The sequence goes on from CALLRY010000313.1 coordinate 68, forward strand.
TAACTCCCCCTACGAGAAGCGCATGGATGCCAAGCACGACGTGCTGCAGATTCACACCCATGTCCATCAGAACGTCAGCCGAAGCCACGATGAAATTGGAACGCTTCACGCCCCCCACGAAGACCGGCGCAACTACCCTCATTGCAAGTTCTGGATGGCGGATCCAATCCCAACAACGAGGAAGGCACCTGCTGAGCCAAGCCTTGGGAAACTGGCTATTTAGCTGCATAAGGCCAATCTTTGAGACATCGATTTCGCCAGACATCAGTTTAGGGAGAAGCAAATTGCGAAATTCGGCGAGCTTCAAAGACTCTATTTTGTTTGCGAGGATACCATCAAACACAGGCCTCAGTATTGCGGATAGCTCCTGGAATGTAGATTCATCGTACGAGATCGACAAACGCAGCGTTTCGACCGGGCTCAGATTTGCCTGGGCCGTGCCTTTTGCAATTCCAATCATTTCGCTCCGAAATGATTGCTGACGGAAGATGAAATATAGACCGGCGAGACAATGCTCGTCGCGAGGTAGCAATACGGCTACGCGCTGATTAAGTAAGCAGCTGGTCTCTGCAACTATGCCCACGCGACCTACGTTTCCCGTCAACGAAAGAACGACATCACCGGGCTTAAGCTTGCAGTGTTCCTTCATTTTGATGGGCAGCTCGTCAAGCCTGTTTGACGACGAGCAATCAACGTTGCCGTCTTGGACGTTTTTTATAGTCAGCACCTTATATCGTCCACTTTCGGTGTATGCCCCGCTTTTGAAAGCAAAGCCATTACCCAATTCAAGGATATCGCTCAACAAACAATTGCTAATGCAGCTATCGAGATATTTGCAAGTTAAAGCTTGACCCAGCTCTTCTAAATAGCCATTTACCATAGTGATGGTGCGTTCTGTTGCAAATTCAGGGGCATCCCTACATACCTGCCACAGCTGCAACTGCTGTCACGCAAGCATGTGTTGTAACCATGAAGGTTTGGTACTTCTTGGGGTTTGGGACCACTTTGGGACCACTTGGGGGTCCAGACAAAGAAAAAGGCCACAAGCTTGAGCCTGTGACCTGGTGTTATTGGTCGCGAGGATCAGATTTGAACCTACGGCCTCCGGATTATGAGCCCGACGAGTTGACCAGGCTGTTCCACCCCGCAATATGTTAGGTGCCTTAAAAAGGAATGCATACAGCCTCAGCAATTAACGCAAAGCCGAATTTCCAAGAATGCTCGCCAATCGCTAGCTCTTCATAATCAGGGCAAAGCGCTCGTTCGCTCTTCAATCGTAATAAGAATTTCGGCATCCAAACACGGGGCGGTCCCTATTCCTCGGAGCCGTCCCATTCAATGCCACTCGCCCTTCGCTAGCTACGACGACGCTAACAACCTGCGCACGAAAGCACGCGAACCAACGCAAAAAAAACACCGGATACGTCATACGCATCCGGCGTTTTTGGTTCCTCGGTGCAAACGTCGCACCCAACGAACGGTTGGGGACGGCTGCGCCGAAGATTGACCGCTCGAAAATCGGGCTTGCAAGACGCAACCAGACGCCCCAATCGAAGAAGCTCCGCCCAAACGTCGCCCACACGAAACCAGCCACCACCCAGTTGCCTCACGCGCTTATTCAATCGGCCCCATGAGGAACATATTGTGCGTCGACTGGAACAGCAGCTTGCCCGTCGCCGCCTCGCGCGTGGTCACGCGAATCACGGCCGTCGAGCGGCCCTTATGCAAAGGCTCGG
>CALLRY010000314.1:0-2602 GCA_938014285.1 uncultured Collinsella sp.
TCAAGCCCTACATCCCGTTTGCGGACTGCCACCCGGATGCGACCGGCGGCTGGATTGAGGATGCTCCGTGGCAAGAGCTCGATGTTGAGTTTCCGCAAGCTCTGCAGGATATGGTCCCGCCCGCAAAGATTTCTGGCTTGGTCGAGGTTCTACGCCAAGATCCGCGCCGCGCGGGCAGCAAGCACGAGCCAAACCGCGTCTATCACCTGGCTTACGCCGGACTTGACATATCGTTTTCGGTCGACGAAACCCAGCTAACCGTAATCGCCGTCAACGACGCGCAAGACTAAGCAGCCATTCGTCCGCACCCGTCAAATTAAGCGCCAAACCCCGCGCCAAAACCGCCCACGCTGGTGGACAATAACGCCTATCGAAACAGTCTACTTTGCACGGGAGCTCAGCATGAAATACGACTTTAGCTCGCTTATCGACCGCCACGGCATGGACTCCATCGCCGTTGACTCCTGGGGCGAGATCCCCGGCATGGCTCCGAACGCACCCGACGAGGGCTTCGACCGCATTCCCATGTGGGTGGCCGACATGAATTTTGCCACGGTGCCCACGGTCCAGGAGCACATCATTCAGCGCGCTCAGCATCCCATGTTTGGCTACTTTAACCCGCGCCCCGAGTACTTCGACCGCATCATCGAATGGCAGAGCCGCCGTAATGGCGTCGAGGGCCTGGCACCTGAGCATATCGGCTACGAAAACGGCGTGCTGGGCGGCGTCGTGTCGACGTTGCGCGCGTATGTCCAGCCGGGCGATGCGGTGCTGGTCCACAGCCCTACCTACATCGGCTTTACCAAGTCCATCGAGGCCGCGGGCTATCGTATTGTCCACAGCCCGCTTAAGCTCGACGACCAGGGCGTGTGGCGTATGGACTTTGAGGACATGGAGCACAAGCTCGCCCAAAACCACATCTATGCCGCGGTGTTCTGCTCGCCGCACAATCCCTGCGGCCGCGTATGGGAGCGCGACGAAATCGAGCGCGCCATGGACATCTATCGCCAGCACGATTGCGTGGTGATTTCGGACGAGATTTGGTCCGATATCATCCTGCCGGGGCACAAGCACATCCCGACGCAGTCGGTGAGCGAGGATGCCCGCATGCGCACGGTTGCCCTCTATGCGCCGAGCAAGACGTTTAACCTGGCGGGCCTTGTCGGCAGCTACCACATTGTCTACAACGAGACGCTGCGTGACCGCATCTGCGCCGTGTCCAACAAGACCCACTACAACGAGATGAATGTCCTCTCCATGCATGCGCTTATCGGTGCCTACCAGCCGCAGGGCTACGAGTGGGTGGACGAGCTCAACCAGGTGCTTGCCGGCAATATCGAGTACTTCTGCGATTACGTGGACGGGCATTTTGAGGGCGTGTCCTATTCGCGTCCGCAGGGCACGTACATGGTGTTTCTGGACTGCACCGAGTGGTGTCGCGAGCATGGCCGCGATATTCAGTGGCTGCTCGACGAGGGGGCGCGCGTGGGCGTGGGATATCAGGACGGCCGCCCGTTCCACGGGCCCTGCCACATTCGCGTGAATCTGGCGCTGCCGCTTTCGCGCGTAAAGGAAGCGTGCGACCGCCTGGACCGCTACGTTTTTAATGCACGGTAAGTGAGCACTGCATGCGGGGCCTTCTGCCAAGTCGGCTGGAAGGCCCCACATGGTAAAACGTCTGTAGCCATTGGGCACTCGTGTGGTTTTGTTTGCTATTATTTTTTACCATTTCAGTCTGTAAACAGGATCGTATGGAGCTCGATGAAAAGGTCCCGTCGCTCGGTTGCCATTTCGTTGTTTGTTGCGCTTGCGGTAGCGTGCGCCTTTGTCGTAGCGATAGCTGGCTGTTCTGGGCGTAATGGCGAAGCCTCGACGTCTGCATCAAAAGGTCTGGACGCCTCGCAGGTCAAAGACGACGACCTCAAGACGCTCAACGTCGGCAGCGACCTCTATCCACCGTTTGTGTATACCGACGAGTACGGCGATATCGTTGGCCTGGATGTTGAGATATTGACCGAGGCTTTGGCCCGCATTGGTTACAAACCAAAGTACCAGCTGATCGATTGGGAAAAGAAGAACGAGCTGCTGGCGAGCGGCGAACTCGATTGCGTCATGGGCAGCTTTAGTATGACGGGTCGCGAAAACGAATATCGTTGGGCCGGCCCGTACCTTGCGAGCCGCCAGGTGGTCGCGGTCGATCCCCAGAGCGATATCTACACGCTTGCCGATCTTGAGGATAAGATCGTGGCGGTTCAGTCCACCACCAAGCCCGAGGACATTTTGCTCAATCGCACAAATGAAAACGTTCCGCAGATCAAGGAACTCTACAGCTTTTCGGACGGTTCATACCTGAACCCGGCGCTCGTCGAGGGCCTGGTCGACGCTATCGCCGCGCATGAGTCCTCGTTCCTCACCTACGAAAAAGACTATGGTGTGACATATCGCATTTTGGATGAGCCGCTGCTAGAGGTCGGTTTGGGCACCGCTTTCGATATCAACGATACGCGTGGCATCGACGTCAAGCTCACTCATGCCTACCAAGAAATGCTTGCCGATGGCACCATGGAACGCCTGGTGTCAAAGTACTTCGATGACCCTTCGC
>CALLRY010000315.1:0-2873 GCA_938014285.1 uncultured Collinsella sp.
GCGACCGTCTTCGCGCATGGCCAGCGCGTACTCCACCAGCAGGCCCTCGGCGCCCGAGCCGGTGCGCGAGTCGATGCAGCGCACGTCGAGCTCGTGGGTCTCGGCGACCAGGCATGCATTGGAATAGCAGGCGGACCACTCGCTGCACAGCGAGATAAAGATCGCGCTGTCGTGGCCATCGGCGCGCACGCGGTCAAACAGCGCCTTGAACTCGCCAGCACTCGGCTGCGAGGTATGCGGCAGCTGCTCGGAGCCGGCCATGCGGGCGACGTACTCCTGGGCGGTGATCTGTACCTGGTCGAGCAGGTCCTCGCCTTCGATAATCACATGCAGCGGAATGACGTAAATGCCGATCTCTTGGGCGCGGGCGGGGGAGATGTCCGACGTGGAGTCGGTTATGATGGCAAAAGACATAATTGCACCTTTCGTTGGGGCGCGGCAGCGCCGCCTTCTGAGAGCAAAGTGCGACAAGTATAGTGGAGTCGTTCCACATTTATAGGTTCAATTGTTGAATAGTCAACAGTTTGAAGTGTCGGTGTGGAAATCGTCAACTGGGGAAGAGGGATGCCGATGGAGGCGCTGGAGATATGCAAGCGGCCGGTCGTGCTGTTTGATTTCGATGGCACGGTGGCAGATACGGGTCGAGCGGTGATGACCTCGACGCGCAAGACGTTGGCCGCGCGCGGGTTTTCGGAGGCGCAGATGGGTGACCTGCGTCGCATGATCGGGCCTCCGCTGTGGAAGAGCTTCCACGACTTTTACGGCTTTACGCGCGAGGAGTCGCTTGTGGTGGCCGACGAGTACCGTGCCTTTTTTGATGAGCTGGGACCGGAAGAGTATCCCGTGTTCGATGGAATCCCCGAGCTGCTCGATGGCCTTGTCGCGCAGGGGCATCGCTTGGCCGTGGCGACGTCTCGCATGGAAGCAAAGTGCATTGACATGGTGCATGAGCTGGGGCTTTCTCAGTTTGAGGCGGTGGTCGGCATGAATCCGTCGCAGGGGCGCGAGACCAAGGCCGATTCGGTTCGCGATGCCCTGGCGGCGCTCGGCGCGACGGCGGGCGATGCCGTGATGATCGGCGATCGCTTTAACGACGTCGAGGGCGCGCACGCAATGGGCGTACCGTGCATTGGTATCTATTCGGGCGCGGCGGCGCCGGGCGAGCACGAGGCGGCGGGTGCCGATGCAGTGGTGCACTCGGTGGCCGAGCTTGCTAAACTTTTCGCTATATAAGTATGTGATGTGAGGGGCGGGCACGCTCGCCGCTCATTGGTAAGGAGGTCGTCCATGAATCAGGTGGAGCAGAGCGTTGCCGAGTATGTCGACGAGGTCTGGGAAGATGTCGTCGCCGATATCGAGCAGCTGGTGAGCTATCCGTCTGTGGCCGTTGCTGCCGATGCGGAGCCCGGTGCGCCGTTTGGCCGCCCGGTCCGTGATGCGCTCGATTGCGCGCTCGGCATTGCGCAAAAGCTCGGCTATCAGACGAGCGACGACGAGGGCTATGTGGGCATTGCCGATATTCCTGGCCGCGGCGACAAACAGCTCGCGACCATCTGCCACGTGGACGTGGTGCCCGCCGGTCCCGGCTGGAACACCGACCCGTTTGCGATGGAGCGCCGCGAGGGCTGGCTGCTCGGCCGTGGCGTGATCGACGACAAGGGCATTGTGCCGCGCTATACCTTCCGCGCGCTGCTGGGCTGCGATGAGGAAGTGGGCATGTCCGACGTTCACCATTATCTGGAGAATCACGCAGACCCCGACTTCTTGTTTACGCCCGATGCCGAGTTCCCGGTCTGCAATGCCGAGAAGGGCCAGTTTGGGGCGACGTTCGTCAGCCCCAAGATCGACGGCGGGCGCATCGTGTCGTGGAGCGGCTCCGAGGCGAGCAATGCCATTCCGTCGCAGTCCATCTGCGAGCTTGCGATTGCCGCCGATGAGCTGCCGGCGCCCGTTGAGAACGCCGACCGCCTGGAGATCACGGCGCTTGATAACGGGCGTGCGCAGATTTTCGCTCACGGTATTGGCGGCCACGCTTCGATGCCTGAGGGCACCATCAACGCCGTCGGCCTGATTGTGTCGTATCTGCGCGAGGCCGAGGACGCGTTTGGTGCACGCGACGAGCGCCTGCTGATGCCTGCCGAGCACGAGTTCGTCAAGTTCCTGGCCTTTGTGCATGCGGATGCCTATGGCCGCGGCCTGGGTATCGATGCGACGAGTCCGGCGTTTGGCCCGCTTACCTGCAACGCTGGCGTCATCCGCGTGGCGGATGGCCATATTGAGCAGGTCATCGACGTGCGCTTCCCCGACAGCACGAGTGCCGATACCATCCGCGAGCAGCTCGACCCGCTCGTGGGCCGTTTTGGCGTGACGTGCCAGCTGGGTCGCGCTAAGGTGCCGTTCTCGGTGTCTGCCGACGATCCGGCCGTGAAGGCGCTTATCGATACCTATAACGAGTTTACGGGCAAGCATGCTGAGCCCTTTGCCATGGGCGGCGGCACGTACGCACGCAACTTTGCCCGCGCCGTCTCGTTTGGCCCCGAGGAGACTGGCCTGGAGTTGCCCGCATGGGGCGGCCAGATGCACGGCCCCAACGAGTGTGCCAGCGAAGAACAGCTCAAGCAGGCGCTCAAGATCTATATTGTTGCGATCCTCCGTTTGAATGAATTAGAGCTTTAGGGTTACGCGGTTTTACCAAACCGCGTAACGGCTCGACGCTGCGCGGTCACCAGGGCGACAACTTGTCATTCAAAGAGGGCGGCATGACCAGAAGGTCTATGCCGCCCTCTTTTCATGCCAATTTGTTCGCCCTGGCGACCGCTCGCTCATATGACCCAATCCGCTGTCAAGAGCCACAATGGCCCCGCCGACCGCTT
>CALLRY010000316.1:0-2757 GCA_938014285.1 uncultured Collinsella sp.
CGAGCCGGTGCGGTTGACGGTGGCGGCGTTGACGGTGTCGCCGGTGGTCTTTTCCACGGGGATGGACTCGCCGGTGAGCGCGCTCTCGTCCACGGCCGAGCTGCCCTCGAGCACCACGCCATCGACGGGGATGGACTCGCCGGGACGCACGCGCAGGACCTGACCGGGCAGGATGGCGTCGACGTCGACGGTGGTCTCGCTGCCGTCGTCGGCAACGACGGTCGCGGTCTTGGGCGCCAGATCGATGAGCGCCTCGATAGCGCCGCCGGTCTTGGACTTACTGCGCGTCTCGAGGTATTTGCCCACGGTGACGAGCGACAGGATTGTGCCGGCGCTCTCAAAATACAGGTTGTCCATGCCCGTCATCATGGCCTCGTGGACCTGACCCGCGGCTAGCTGGTCTGCCATGATAAACATGGCATAGAGCGACCAGGCGATCGACGCGGTGGCGCCGACGGCGATGAGGGCGTCCATAGTGGGCGCGCCGTGCGCGAGCGATTTAAACCCATTGATAAAGTACGCGTCGTTGACATAGACGATGGGGATGAGCAGGACGAGCTCGGTGAGGGCGAGCGTCATGCTGTGGGTATGGTCGGTGAAAATGCCAGGCAGTGGCCAGCCGAGCATGTGCCCCATGCCTATGTAGAACAGTGGGATAAGGAATACGATCGAGATGATGAGACGAGTGCGCATGGCAGAGGCGGCGGCCTCCAGCTTTTTGGTCGGCGACTCCATATGGGCGGCGCTGGACCTGGCTTGCGCACTTCCGCTTTGGACAGCGTCGGTGCCCGTGCTGATGGGTGAGGCCGAGTAGCCCGCGCGGTCGACAGCGGTGCAGATGTCGTCGGGGGAGACCTGCGCAGGGTCGTAGTCCACCAGCATAGAGCCGGCGAGCAGATTGACCGCGACGCTTTGGACGCCGTCGAGTTTGCTCACGGCGCGATCCACATGCGCCTGGCAGGCGGCGCATGTCATGCCGCCCACGTCGAACTTATCTTGAGCCATGGCTTCTCCTTTCTGTGACGTAGTGTCGGAAATGTTAACCTGCCGATACTATACACCCATACCCCCTGGGGGTGTCCAGTACAGAAAGAAATGTATGACATTTCGCTACAGATGAGGGTGGCTGCCGGGTTGGTGCACCATCCCCGCCCTTCGTCTCAATCTGTAACATCTAGCCCAGTTTTTGCCGAGCTGCTGTTACAGAATGAGACAAACTCTCCGGCGGCAAATCAATATCTCGATCTGTAACATCTAGCGGGGAAAATGACCTCTAACTGTTACAGATTGAGATTTTGTTTTGAGAGGTTTGAGTTTGTCTCCATCTGTAACAGTTAGACCGGTTTTTGGATTCCAGATGTTACAGATCGAGACGAACCTTCAGCAATAAACTCAATGTCTCAATCTGTAACATCTGGCGGGAAATATGACCCCTTACTGTTACAGATTGAGATGTTGTCTCGCGGGATTGGGGTTTGTCTCGTTCTGTAACATCTAGACCTGTATCTGCCGAGCTAGTGTTACAGATCGAGACAATTGCCGGGGAGGGGTCCCGTCACGGCAAGACGCCCGCTCTCTAGATACAGAATCCGGGGATCACACAGGTTCGTTTGTTTGGCTTGTCCGCAGGCGTTGCGTACGTAAAGACGTCGCCGTCGTGTCCAACGCGATTCAAATAGAGCGTGCCTTCGGTCTCCGATGAGTCGGGGCTCACCGTGCGCTCCCACCAGCAGGTGTCCTTGCCCTTCCACTGGCGGACCATCGTCTCGTTCGTGGAATACGGGCTCACCTTGAGCTCGCGGAAGAGCTGATACTCCTTGCCCTCGCCGTTGTAGATGTCTGCCAGGTAGTGATAGTCCTTGGCAAACGAATCGGGCGGTTGCGTACCGCACAGCTCGACCATGGCGGGCAGCCAAAGGGTTGCGGGCAACTCGCTCAGACACGATGCGCTGTTGGCGGCGCCAGCGTTATTCGAGATCTTTTTGACAGATTTGATGAGTGCGCGCAACTCGTTGGGCAGCAGCTTAAGGCCGTCGCCGTTGAGCCATTCCCGCAGCTCGCAATCTGCCCAGCCGGCGCTCGGCGGTTCAGCCGCAGCGTTGCGCTCGGCAATACCCGCATCGAACATAAACGTCAGTCCGGCCTTGCCCGTCCCGTCCAGAAGTTCATCGTGGCGGATGCCCACAAGCTGCGCGCCAACCTGCAGCCCGTTGGTGAGCGTGACACGCTTGGTACACGGATAGGGGATACGCCCATCGACATCGAGCAGGTGATAGCGCTTGGCAATCTCGCGTGCCTCGCTACGGGTCTCGGCGGCCTTAATCTTGAGCGAAATCTCCTGCAGCTGATCCCAGGTGTAGTCGTCAAGCGAACCGCGGATGCCGTCCAGGTAGTCGGGGATGCCAAAGCCATGGGTCGCCGCCCCAACGACGCTGAGCCCCGCAACGGCTGCAACGACGCCACCGATAATAAACTGGCGGCGGGTCATGGCATCGTGCCGGGCCTGCTCCAGAATCTCTCGCGCGCGCTCGCCGGCGACGTCGACCTTAAGGTGCGTACCGGAGTCGATGTCGATTGCGGCGTCACTGCCCGCGCCCTCGAGGCCCTCGGGTTCGGCGTCGGTGAGGTATGTCGAGAGCACCTCGAGCATCTGCTGCTCGGTAGGGCGATCGCACTGCTCGACTGAGAGACCCTTCATGATGATTTGGACAAGCGCTTCATCGCCCTCGCAGCGCGGCTCGAACGGTGCCGGCTTGG
>CALLRY010000317.1:0-1279 GCA_938014285.1 uncultured Collinsella sp.
CCCCATGGGCGAAAATGGGTACTCCCCTCACCCGCCGAGATATCGATAACGCTTTGATGGGCTACAAGAAGGATAACTGGCAGACGAGGAATTCCGAAGTTCGCACTCTTGGTTTTGATCCATTTGGCGAGCCGGAGAAGCGTAACGGTCGTACGCGTGTCGCTCACCTCGAGGAGGTCGCTCGTCCTGCATATTCTCAAAAATCTCGCGATGAGAAAACGGCGGCAATTGCGAGTGTTTTGATTGAAAATCCTGGTGCGTCGAAGAACTTTGTTTCCAAGGTTACGGGTATTTCCTACCCTACCGTCTTGAAATATTGGGTTGCTGCATGCGATTTGGCAAATGTCGATGATACGCGATCGGGCAACCATTCTATATAGTTTATTGCTACGGATACTTCGCTTTTTCTAGGACTAGCTCGCTATTGATATATTAAACTAGCCTGCTATCTAACTATTCTATTAAGTAGATAGCAGGCTAGTAATCTATTTAGCTATTAAACTGTTATGGAAAAGCGCGCAACCATGCCAGGTCCATCGTTTGTGACCTGGGGCTTTGCTATTGCAAGCTCAATTTGTGACCCAGAGGGAAAGTTGCTGAACGTCACGATTTCTTTTACGCATTCAATAAATTCGTAGTCTTGTTGATATGCGCTTGTAAGAAAACGTTCATCGTCGCTCAGCCATGCAAAAATAGGAATAGTTTCGTCATTCGTTATATCAGAAAGTATGCCTTTATTGCTCCCCTCCCCTATTGTGGCCCATAGAAGATAGAGCTGCGTAGCTTCCCCTTTAAGCGCTGGATTGAGAATTGTTGTTCGTGCGGGAACGAACTGGTACGCGTCTCCATAGAGCGGGACGCGTACCGGGAGGCGGCTAGCCATTCTTGCGCAGTTCCTTCTTGACGCTTTCCTGAATCCATTGGCTTACAAGGCTCTTGATATTCACATCTTCGCCTGCGTACTTCTTTTCGAAGACGATCCTGTCAATGTCACGCTTAAGGCTTACAGGAATACGAATGTTCATTTGAGTAAGCTCTTCTTCAACGGGAGCTGCTTCGACTTTCTTTTCCTGTTTGGCTCTTTTCTTGGCAACGGGGACCGATGCCTCTTTGGCCTGCTTTGCAGGAGTCTGCGCGGCTGGCTCCTCGGTCTCTACTGCTCGTCTAGGTTTTGGCGCAAATTTGCTCGAGAGCATGTCGGCCTTTGCGGCCAGTTCAGGTTTCAGGTCTCCCATCAGGATCTTGTTGGGGTCGGTTCCGGTCCTGCTCATTTACTTCT
>CALLRY010000318.1:0-4605 GCA_938014285.1 uncultured Collinsella sp.
AAACGGAGCGGCGAGGGCCTTGATGGTGTTCAGGCCGCCATACTGGGACGCGGGGAAGAACTTGGTGACCTTGAGGCCCAGGTTCTCGGCTGCGGTGACCTCGGAGGGGGTCACGGTGCCGGGAAGGACGGGCAGGTCGATGTCGATGCAGTGCTTCACGACGTCCTCGTTGTAACCCGGGGAGACGATGAACTTGGCACCGGCTGCGCGGGCCTGCTCAACCTGCTCGACGGTCAGGACAGTGCCGGCGCCAACGCACATCTCGGGCTCGGCCTCGGCCATAGCGGCGATGCACTCGGCGGCGCAGGCGGTGCGGAAGGTGACCTCGGCGGACTTCATGCCAGCTGCCATAAGGGCGTGGGCGAGCGGAGCAGCGTCCTCGACCTTGTCGAGCACAACGACCGGCACGATGCCCAGGGACTCAAGCGTGGTGTAGAACTGATCGAACATGATGTTCCTTTCGATGTGTGGCGCGCATGGGCGCGTGATTGCCAAATGTGCTGGTCAGGAGCCGATTTTGGATTGGTTATCGGAGGCACTGCTTGGGGTTCAAGCAATTCCAAAACCGGCTGCTCGACCAGTCATGTAGGAAATGCCAGGCAAAACCGGAATGGGACTGGTGGTTTTGCCCGGCCGGAGGAATCGGGGAGCGGGCCGCAGGGGTATGGGATTGGAAAGCTGCGGCCCGCGGAATGGAGACGGACTAGCGTGCGACGCGAGTGCCACCGTCGGCGGCTGATGCCACGGCTGCGATCTCGTCTGCGGTCACCAAGTTGGAATCGCCCTTGATGGTGAGCTTGAGGATCGAGGCCGCGATGGCGTAGTTGACGGCAGCCTGCGGGTCAAAGTCGTTGATGAGGGCATGGACGAGGCCGGCGTTGAAAGCGTCGCCGGCGGCAACGCCCTCGAGCACGTGTACATCGTGAGCAGGGGAGAACCAGTGCTCGCCGCTCTCGGCGTCAAAGAGCATGCCCATCCAGATGGAGCGCTCGACGCAGGAGATGTTGCGGACGACCGAGGCGACCTTCTTGCAGCCGTACTCGGCGCAGATCTGACGGGCCATCTCGACGTAGGTGTCACGCTCCTCGATGCCGTGGGCAAGGGAGCCGGAGACGCAAGTCATACCGAGGCCGGCAGGCGCGTCCTCGTCGTTGGCGATGCAGATGTCGACGAGCGGCAGGAGTTCCTTCATGGTGGCCTGAGACTTCTCGGGCGACCACATTTTGCCGCGATAGTTGACGTCGCACACGGTGGTGATGCCCTTGGCGCGGCAGGCGGTGAGCGCATCCTTGCAGGCGGCGGCCATCTCGTCGGAGACGGCGGGAGTCACGCCGGAGAAATAGAAGACATCGATGCCCTTGAGGATCTCGTTCCAGTCGAAGACGTCGCGCTTGGCCATGTTGATGGCAGAGAACTTACGGTCGTAGACACAGCCGTTGCCGCGCTGCGAGGCACCGACCTCAAACACATAGGAGCCAAGGCGGTCGCCCTGACGCACGACGCGCGTGGTGTCGACGTCGTAGGCCTTCAGCGAACGCAGGGCGCACTCGCCCAGACGGTTGGCCGGGACAACGGAGACGTAAGCGGCCTTGTCGCCCTGGTAGGCCAGGGAAAGAGCGGTGTTGGCCTCGGCGCCGCCGTAGCGGACGTCAAACTCGGTTGCCTGCTCAATACGCAGGTGGTCTTTGGGTGAGAGTCTCATCATGATCTCGCCGAAGGTAAGAACCGTTTTACCCATGGTCGCGCAGCTCCTTTTACTCGTGCGTACACCTTTGATATGGCGTTGGCACACAGGTGCCAAGACGGTAGGGTGCGTCTTTGCACCTGCGTGCCAACGCTCGACGAAATCGGTTTACGAAATCGGTTTCGTTTCGAGTTGTAGTATACTCACCTACAGCGTTTTGCAACCGAGATTTTTAAAAAAATGCCTAAAATGGCTCAGATCGCCGACAATTGGGAAACGGGGTGCGTTATGGCGCAGATGAGAATCAAGGACATTGCCGCCGAGGCGGGCGTGAGCCCGGCCACGGTCTCGCGCTATCTCAACAACCGCCCCGGGCAAATGACCGAGGAAACCCGTGCTCGCATCGCGGCGGTTATCGAGCGCACCGGCTATCGCCCGCGTGCCGCCGCGCGCAATCTGCGCAGCTCGCGCACCAACCTCATCGGCGTGATCCTGGCCGACATCGCCAACCCGTTCTCCAGCGCCATGCTCGAAGGGCTTTCCGTCAGCGCCGCCGCGCGCGGCTGCTCGCTCATGACGGCCATTAGCGGCAACGACCCCGCTAAGGAAGCGGAGTCGCTCACCAGGCTTATCGATGCCGGCGTGGACGGCCTGGTCGTCAACACCTGCGGAGGCAATGACGAGGCGATTGCCGCGGCAGCGGGACGTCTGCCTGTTGTGCTGCTCGACCGCAACGTTGCCGACGGCGGTGTCGATCTAGTGACATCTAACAACCGTGAGCTGGTCGCTGGCTTGGTAGACGAGCTCGCCGCCGCTGGCAGCGAGCGCCTGTGCCTGCTCACCGAGGCAAGCGACGACAGCCCCGTGCGTCGCGAGCGCGCCGAGGCCTTTACCGACGAGCTTTCGCGCCGTGGCCTTGCGGGCGAGGTCGTCACCCTGGCCGATGGCGGTGCCACGGGCGTTGGCCGTTTGGACGAGACCATCCGCGACTACGCGGGCAAAAGGCTCGGCCTTATCGCCGTCAACGGCCTGGTTTTCCTGCGTCTGACCGAGGCGCTGGCGCAGCTTGGTCCCTCGCTGCCGGCGGGGCTCAAGATCGCGACGTTTGACGACTACCCCTGGAACCATGTGCTCTTTGGCGGCGTCACCACGGCCGCGCAGGACACCCTCACCATTGCCGAGCGCGTAGTCGAGCGCCTTTCCGAGCGCATCGACGTCGTTACCACCACCGTGGGCGAGGCCGCAAAGCTGGCGCCCAAACGCATCGAGATCCCCGGCCACATCGAACACCGCGCCTCAACCTCGCGCTAACCGCTCGTTCGCAACTGCCTGTTCGCGCACGTTTTTTGAGCGCTTGATACGCTTTAACCCTGCGGAAACATTTTTCTGCGATAGTATCTGCGATATAGACCAGTCGAAACCCGCCCGAAAGAAAGGGGAGCGACATGAACCAGCAGAACATTGATTACGTACTCCGCTCCGTAGAGCAGCGTGACATCCGCTTTGTGCGTCTGTGGTTTGTCGACATTCTCGGCCGCCTCAAGAACTTTGCCATTAGCCCCGAGGACCTCGAGGTCGCTTTTGAGGAGGGTATTGGCTTTGACGGCTCGTCTATCGACGGGCTTGCGAGTTTGCAAGATTCCGATATGCTCGTGCACCCTGATCCGTCGACTTTCCAAGTGCTGCCGTGGCGCCCGAGCGACGATGGCGTGGCGCGCATGTTCTGCGATTTGCGCACCCCCGATCGCAAGCCGTTTGCCGGCGATCCGCGCGATGCCCTGCGCCGCATGTTCCGCAAGGCCGAGAAGGTTGGCTACCTGCTCAACGTGGGTGCCGAGCTGGAGTATTACTACTTCCCCGACGAGCACACGCCCGAGCCGCTCGACAACGTGGGCTACTTCGATCTTTCGGTGAGCGATGCCGCCCGCGACCTGCGTCGCAACACGGTCCTCACGCTCGAGAAGATGTCCGTGCCCGTGGAGTACACCTTCCACGCCGCCGGCCGCTCGCAGCACGGCATGAGCCTGCGCCACGCCGAGGCCCTGAGCATGTCCGACGCCATCACCACGGCCAAACTCATCATTAAGCAGCAGGCCTACGAGAGCGGTTGCCACGCCTCCTTTATGCCCAAGCCGTTGGCGGGCGAGGACGGCAGCGCTATGTTCCTGTGCCAGTCGCTATTCGATCACGACGGCAACAACGTCTTTTGGGGCGAGGACGACGAGAAGTACCACCTCTCTGACATCGCCAAGCACTACATGGCCGGCATCCTGGCGCACGCGCGCGAGATCAGCGCCATCACCAACCCCACGGTCAACTCGTACAAGCGCATCACCACGGGTGGCGACTCCGTGCCGCAGTACGCCACGTGGGGCCTGCGCAACCGCGCGAGTATGGTCCGCATCCCGGTCTACAAGCCCGGCAAGCAGCTGTCCACGCGCATCGAGCTGCGCAGTCCCGATCCCATGGCCAACCCGTACCTGGTCAACGCCGTCACGCTGGCGGCTGGTCTGGACGGCATCGAGCGCAAGCTGGAGCTCCCGCCCGAGGCAACGGCCGAGACGCTCAAGCTCACCGACCGCCAGATGGTCGAGGCCGGCTACACGCCGCTGCCGCGTTCGCTCAAAGAGGCGCTCGACGTGTTTGAGGACTCGCAGTTTATGAAGGATGCCCTCGGCGAGCATATCCACAGCTTCTTCCTCAAAAAGAAGCGCGACGAGTGGCATAAGTTTGAGTCTACGATCACCGAGTGGGAGATCAAGCACTACCTGGCGAACTCCTAATCGCGCTGGCTTGTTCCAGTACGATTGAGCTCATTTCTTTGGAGGCCGATATGTCCGAAAAGAGTGCCCTGTTCATGGCGCGCACGACGCGCTTCCACGAGTTTGCCCGCAGCTTGACGACCACCCTGGGTGTCGAGG
>CALLRY010000319.1:0-2260 GCA_938014285.1 uncultured Collinsella sp.
TCGGCGCCGCCGCGGCCGAGGAATTCCGCAAGTACCTCACCAAGGACCCGGCTTTCGAGCGTCGCTTCCAGACCATCGATGTCGAGGAGCCGAGCGTCGAGGACACGGTCAAGATCCTGACCGCGCTCAAGCCGCGCTACGAGGAGCATCACCATGTGCGCTATACGCAGGGTGCTATCGAGGCTGCCGCGAACCTTTCCAACCGCTACATCCAGGATCGCTTCCTGCCCGATAAGGCCATCGACCTCATCGACGAGGCCGGTGCCCGCGCTCGCATCGCCGCGAATCGCGCGCCCGAGCCGGTGCGTGAGGCCGAGCATCGCGTGGAGGAGCTCAAGGCCGCCGCGCAGGAGGCCACCGAGAGCGACGACATGAACAAGGCCGCCGAGATCACCGAGCAGCAGAAGGCTGCCGAGATTGAGCTCGCCGAGGCCAAGGCTGCCTGGACGGCCGAGCTCGACGCCAGCCCGCTCACCATCGATGTCTCCCAGATTGCCGACATCGTGTCCGTGACCTCGGGCGTGCCGGTGTCCTCGCTCACCGAGAGCGAGAGCCGCCGCCTGCTGCAGGCCGAAAGCGTGCTCAAGACGCGCATCATCGGTCAGGACGAGGCCGTCGAGGCCGTTGCCAAGGCCGTGCGCCGCAGCCGCTCGCCGCTCAAGGACCCGCGTCGCCCCGGCGGCAGCTTTATCTGGGCCCCACCGGCACGGGCAAAACCGAGCTCGCCAAGACGCTCGCCGAGTATCTCTTTGGCAGCAAGGACGCGCTCATCAGCTTCGATATGTCGGAGTTTGGCAGCGAGTTCGAGGTCTCCAAGCTCATCGGTAGCCCCCCGGGCTATGTGGGCCACGACGAGGGCGGCCAGCTCACCAAGGCTGTTCGCCGTCACCCGTACTCGGTCGTGCTGTTCGACGAGATCGAGAAGGCGCACCCCGACATCTTCAATATCCTGCTGCAGGTGTTGGAGGAGGGCCGTCTGACCGATAGCCAGGGCAAGACGGTCGACTTCCGCAATACGGTGATCATCATGACGTCAAACGTGGGCGCCCGCGAGATCGCGCAGGATGCGAGCGTTGGCTTTGGCACCACCGGCGAGCAGGGCCTCACCTCGAGTGAGATCCGCGGCCGCGCGATGGGCGAGCTCAAGCGCCTGTTCCGCCCCGAGCTGCTCAACCGTATCGACGACATCGTGGTGTTCCAGAAGCTCTTGGGCGAGAACCTGACCAAGATTGCGCACCTGCTGGTGGACGATCTGCGCCAGCGCCTGATCGCAAACGGCATGAACATCAAGCTTACCGATGCGGCCTACGACAAGATTGTGGCGGAGGGTACCGACCTCACCAACGGCGCGCGTCCGCTGCGTCGTGCCATCCAAAAGCTCATCGAGGATCCGCTGTCCGAGGAACTGCTGGCTGGCGAGTGGGGCGAGGGCGATACCGTCCTGTGCGACGTGGCCGATGGCAAGTTTGTCTTTAGCCGCGGCACGGGCGAGATCCCGGCACCGCGTCCGGCGGGCACGCTTGGTGGCGATACCGCCCCAGCGGTACCGCACACCGGCAACGCCGCGCCCGTGAGCGGCGGCGTGACCTCGGGCCCCGGCGGCATGATGCAAGCCGGTTCCGGCGCGCTGTAGGGCGTGGCGACAATTTGATACGCGCAATCGAGGCGCTCCGGAAAGGGCGCCTCGATTTGTAGAGCTGCGGAAGTTGTGACCGTTACGTTATACGGTCCACCGTTAGCCGATGATGCGAGGGCGCTCGGCGTTTTCGACTGGTTTATGCACGCAAAGTCTGGGAATATACAAGTCGCATGTCTTACTGTCTAA
This sequence comes from uncultured Collinsella sp., assembly GCA_938014285.1. GTDB lineage: Bacteria > Actinomycetota > Coriobacteriia > Coriobacteriales > Coriobacteriaceae > Collinsella. Next base: position 1,826 of record CALLRY010000319.1, read on the forward strand.
CCAGTTGCGCCAAGGAGGCACCATGGACTACAAGATTACCGGCTACGAGCCCGCCCAGCTGTTCCATTTCTTTGAGGAGGTCAGCGCGATCCCCCGTGGGTCTGGCAACGAGAAGGGCATCAGCGATTTCCTGGTTGCGTTTGCCAAGGAGCGCGGCCTCGATGTGTATCAGGACGAGGTCTACAACGTCATCATTCGCAAGCCCGCATCTGCCGGTGCCGAGAATGCCCCGACCGTGATGCTGCAGGGCCACATCGATATGGTGTGCGACAAGTTGGGCTCCGTTGAGCACGACTTTACGACCGATGGTATCGACCTGGTCGTCAAGGACGGCGTCCTCACTGCTAACGGCACCACTCTGGGCGCCGACAACGGTATTGCCGTCGCGCTTATGCTTACCGTGCTCAACGACGATTCGATTACCCATCCGGCCCT
>CALLRY010000320.1:0-8831 GCA_938014285.1 uncultured Collinsella sp.
CGGCTTTGCCGCGAAAAGCGCAGTACTTTGGGATGGGTGGGGTGCGTTATTGTTGCACTACTCTGTCCCGGCGCATTTCTGGAACGTTTCTGCCACCATAAATTACCCTTGGCATACTTGCGCGAATATCCGCTCGTGCTACACTTACAATTGCTGTTTCAGGGCGGGGTGAAATTCCCCACTGGCGGTAAATCGGGCGGTGTCAAAGGGACGCCGTGGCGCAGGTAAAGTGCCTGCGGCCGAGCCGATGAGTCCGCGACCCGTGTGTGCGTTGGTTCGCATGCCGGCTGAACTGGTGAGATCCCAGTACCAACGGTTAGAGTCCGGATGAAAGAGGCAGGTGATCTTATGTCTGAACAGTCGCAGCATATCCATTTTGAGAACACGAATAGGTGGAGCACCAAACAGCTCGTTACCATGGCGTTGATGTGCGCCCTGGGAGCGCTGTTTATGTATGTGCAGCTGCCCATCCTTCCTTCGGCGCCGTTTTTGACGTATGACCCGTCGCTGGTGCCGGCGATGGTGTGTGGATTTGCGTATGGTCCTGGTGCCGGCACTGCCGTTGCCGCCATGGCGATCGTCATCCATGCGCTTACCACGGGTGACTGGGTCGGCGCGCTTATGAACTTGGTTGCCACGCTGGGCTATATTCTGCCTGCGGCTATCGTCTATCAGAAGATGCACACCTACAAGGGTGCCGTGATTGGCCTGGCGCTCGGCGTCATTGCCGCTACGGCGCTGTCCATGGTCGCGAACCTGACCATCGGCGTTTGGTTCTGGTATGGCTCGGCCGATGTGATTCTGCCGCTCATGCTTCCCGCCGTCTTGCCGTTTAACCTCATCAAGACCGTGCTCAACTCGGTGTTGACGCTGGTGGTGTACAAGGCGGTCTCTAATCTCATCACGCCCAAGAAGGACCAGGTCAAAGGCCGCGCATGATTGAGTGTCGGGGCGTTTCCTTTAGCTATGACGGTGCCGCACCGGCACTCGACGGCGTCGATCTGAACATCGAGGATGGCGAGTTTTTCTGCATCCTCGGTGGCAATGGGTCGGGCAAGTCGACGTTTGCCAAGCATCTGAATGCACTGTTGCAGCCCGATGCGGGCACGGTACGCGTCAACGGCATGGATGCGTCCGACCCCGAGCTGGTCTACGACATTCGTTCGACCGCGGGCATGGTATTCCAGAATCCCGATGATCAGCTGGTAGCAACGCTTGTCGAAGATGACGTTGCGTTTGGTCCTGAAAACCTTGGCGTGCCATCGGCGCAAATTGCGCAGCGCGTACGCGAGGCACTGAAGGGCGTGGGCCTGGTGGGCTTTGAGCGCCACGAGACCCACGCGCTTTCGGGCGGCCAAAAGCAGCGCGTGGCGCTTGCCGGCGTGCTCGCCATGGAACCGCGCGTGCTCATATTGGACGAGGCTTCCTCGATGCTCGATCCGCGTGGACGCAAGGGCCTCATGAAGGCTTGCCGTGCGTTGCATGATCGCGGCATGACCATCGTGATGATTACGCACTTTATGGAAGAGGCCGCCGAGGCCGATCGCGTTGCTGTCTTCCAAGCGGGCCGCGTTGCCATGATCGGTACGCCCGAGGAAATCTTGACGCGGGCGGACGAACTTGCGCAGCTCAACCTGGATATGCCGGCGTCGTGCTGCCTAGGTAGGGCACTTCGTGAGAAGGGCGTGCCCGTTTGCGCGCAGGTGCGCGAGGCAGATATGGTCGCCGAGATTGCGCGGGTTTACGCCGAGCGGGGCGGGGCGGACGTCGCAGTGCAGCCTTCTGCATCCGATTCTCGTATGCTCGACAATGCATCCTTCGCGACTAACGAGGCGGCCGCATCGGAGCCCGTTATCGAGATTTCGCACCTCTCGCATAGTTACTCGCTAAGCGCCCGCGAGCGCCGTCGATGGCGCAAGCGCTCGACCACTGCGGACGCATCGAGCAAACAGGCTCTTTGGGGCAACGATCCAAACAGCCCCTGGGCGCTACGTGATGTTTCGCTGACGGTGCGCCGCGGCGAGTTTCTGGGATTGGCGGGTCATACCGGCTCGGGTAAATCGACGCTGGTTCAGCATCTCAACGGGTTGATTCGTCCGCAGGAGGGAAGCGTTTGCGCGCTGGGGCTCGACCTATCAAGCAAGAAAGACGCCGCCGCGGTTAAGGCCAAGGTCGGCGTGGTGTTTCAGTATCCCGAGCGCCAGCTATTTGCCGAGACCGTGGCGCAGGACGTGGCGTTTGGCCCGCGCAACCTTGGCCTGCCAGAAGACGAGGTTGCACGCCGTGTCGCATCATCGCTTGCGCGCGTGGGCCTCGACCTTGCCGCGATAGGCGACAAGAACCCCTTTGAGCTTTCGGGCGGCCAGCAGCGCCGCGTGGCGTTTGCCGGCGTGCTCGCCATGGAGCCCGAGGTGCTGGTGCTCGACGAGCCCATGGCGGGGCTCGATCCGGCTGCGCGCGGGGATTTCCTGGGGCTCATCGATCGACTCCATCGCGAGGGCCTGACTGTTGTCATGGTTTCGCATAGCATGGATGACCTGGCAAATTGTTGTGACCGTATCGTTGTGATGAACGAGGGCGCCGTGTTTGCCGAGGGAACGCCCGCGCAGGTGTTTGCGCGCGCGAACGAGCTCAAATCGATCGGCCTGGGCGTTCCTGCCGCCCAGCGCATGGCGCTGGCGCTTGCGCAAGCCGGTGTGCCGCTCCGCTGCGACAAGCTTTATACGGTTGAGGCGCTAGCCGACGAGTTGGCCGGCTTGCTGCTGGGCTGCGCGGACGTGCCTTTGAGGGCGTCGCGTCAGGCTGGTTCCAAGATGGCCACGCAAGAGGAGGGCTGCTAATGGAGGCATTCTCATTTGGCAGCTACTATCCGGGGGAAAGCGCAGTGCATCGTCTGGATCCGCGCACTAAGTTGCTCCTGGGTTTCGCATTTCTGATCACTGCGCTCACCGTCGGCAGCTTCCGCGGGCTGGTTCCGATCGCAATTTTTGTCGTGCTGGTCTATGTCGCGGCCCGGGTTCCGTTGCGTCGGGTCCTATCGTCGATGGCACCATTGCTGGCGATTGTCGTGGTGGTCGCGGTGCTCAACCTGTTTTCCGACCAGAGTGGCCGCATCCTGTGGCAGCTTGGCTTTTTGCAGGTGAGCGAGGGCTCGCTGCGTTCTGCGGCGTTTGTGGCGTGCCGCCTGACGATGATGATGGCCGGCATGAGCGCCGTTACACTCACCACGCCGACGCTCGACCTCACCGCGGGCTTTGAACGTCTGCTCGCACCATTTGCGCGCGTGGGGCTTCCGGCGCACGAGCTCGGCATGATTATGGGTATCGCGCTGCGGTTTATGCCGCAATTTGCCACCGAGATGAAACAGACGGCCGATGCACAGGCAAGTCGCGGCGCGCGCGTGACGGGCGGTCCGCTCGGCGGTGTGCGCATGCTCGGCAGTGTGGCGATTCCGCTGTTCACCGGCGTGTTCCGTCATGCCGAGACGCTTTCGGCCGCCATGGATGCGCGCTGTTATCACGGCGAGCAGGGACGCACGCGTCTGCATGCGCTTGCGTTTGGCCGGGGGGATGTACTGGCAGCGCTGGCGATGGCGCTGCTGGTGACATGCGTTGTCGTTATCAATCTTCAACTCGTCTAAGCTCGATTCGAGCGCAAGAAAGGGGTCTCTATGACCGACATCGATCGCACGGCTCAGCTCGAGCGCGCCTGCTCGTATCTCAGGCGCATTCCGGCGTGGTATCTTGCCACGACCGATGCGAGCGACGGGCATCAGCCCCGCGTGAGGCCGTTTTCGTTTGCCATGGTCGATGATGGCAAGCTGTGGTTTTGCACGTCGCGCGACAAGGACGTGTGGGTGGAGTTGAGCGCGAATCCCAAGTTTGAGGTATCGGGCTGGAAGCCGGGGGAGTGCTGGATCGTGTTAACTGGCGAGGCCGCGCTCGAGGACGATGCATTCGTGAGCGACAAGGTGCGCCAAGCGGGCTTTAAGCACATGGTGGGCATTGGCGAGCAACACGATAGCGCCAACGATGGCCGCCTTGCATTCTTCTCGGTCCGCAACATCGCCGCACGGTTCTGCGATATCGACGGCAGCGAAGAGCGCCTCGAGCTCTAATTTCCCAAATTGACTACCCATTCCAAAAAGACTGGTCAGGCGACAGGAGGAAACGTGGACGGATTGAATACGGTGCTGGAGTATCTGACGTCGGTGCCGGCGTGGTATCTGGCGACGAGCGTGGGCGGGCAGCCGCATGTGCGTCCGTTCTCGTTTGCGCAGATTCAGGACGGCAAGCTGTGGTTTGTGACAGCGCGCACCAAAGATGTGTGGCAGGAGCTTCTGCAAAACCAGCGCTTTGAGGCCACGAGTTGGTGGCCGGGCCATGGTTGGTTGATTCTGCGTGGGCGTGCGGGGCTGGAAGACCGGGCTTCGAGCGAAATGCGCGAGGCCGGATGGAAACATCTTGAGCGCTTGAGCGAGCACTATGAGGGGCCTAACGACCCCACGCTTGTTTTCTTTAGCGTCGAGGATCCCGAGGCTTTTATCTGCAATCACGACGAATGGGTGCCGGTCGAGCTCTAACCAGCTGGCTCATCCCAACAACTTGGTTTTTCGCATGGGCGGGCCCCGTATTGCCTGACGCCGTTAGGAGCGCCGGGCAATACGGGGCCCGCTCTACTTGTCAATTCCTTCAAGCGAATGTGTCGGGAATGTTTCAATGCATGAATATGCAAGCTATTTACGTATTCATGCATCTTTTGGTGCTAAAGTTTCAACCCACTTCATAACGACCGCTGCGAAATGCGCATCGGTGCATAAATCGCAGGCAAGGAGTCTGATATGTCTTTGAAGGTTGGAATCGTCGGCGCGGCTGGATATGCCGGCGCCGAACTCATTCGCCTCGTGCTCGGTCATCCCGAGTTTGAACTTGTTGCCATTACGTCCAACGCCGATGCCGGCCAGCCACTGTCCGCGGTGTATCCGAGTTTCGCCGGCGTAAGCGATCTTGTCTTCACGACGCATGACGCCCCCGAGCTCAAGAACTGCGATGCGGTCTTTTTGGCCGTGCCGCACACGGCTGCCATGGCACAGGTGCCCGCCCTGCTTGCCGCAGGAGTCTCCTGCATTGACCTTTCGGCCGACTATCGCCTGAGCGATCCGGCTACCTTTGAGGCCTGGTATGCCGCCGAGCATACGAGCCCCGAGCTGCTCAAGACTCGCGCCTTTGGTTTGCCCGAGCTGTTCTGCCAGGACTTGGAGACCGCCGCATCCGACTATGCTGACGGCAAGTCCGTGCTGGTTGCCTGCGCCGGTTGCTATCCCACCGCAACGAGCCTTGCTGCCGCGCCTGCCGTGCGCGCCGGCTGGGTTGCCCAGAGCGGCCCCGTGATCGTCGACGCTATCAGCGGCGTGACGGGTGCCGGTAAGTCCTGTAACGCCCGCACGCATTTTTGCAGCGCGGACGAGAATCTGGAGGCATATGGCGTGGGCAAGCATCGTCATACGCCCGAGATCGAGCAGATTCTTGGCCTGACCGACCGCATCGTCTTCACCCCGCATCTGGCACCGCTCAAGCGCGGCCTGCTCTCCACGGTGACGCTGCCGCTCGCGCCGCAGGCTATCGACACGCTGACCCTTGAGGACGTTGTCGACCATTACAAGCAGTTCTACGCCGGTCGAACCTTCGTGCGCGTACTCGATGCCGGCCAGCAGCCCAAGACGGCTTCGGTCGTCGGCACCAACGCCGCCCAGATCGGCCTCGCGCTCAACAAGCGCGCGGGCGTTCTGGTGGCTACGGGCGCCATCGACAATCTGTGCAAGGGTGCAGCAGGCCAGGCGGTCCAGTGCGCCAACATCGTCTTTGGTTTTGACGAGCGACGAGGCTTGCCCACAGTGGCGTGCCCGGTGTAGCACATTCGATTGTTAACGATTTGGTAGTCGGGCATCGAGTGGGGCGCCACTTTTAAGCTGGTCTCATGATTGTGACTGGTGTGGCGCACCAACCGATGCCCATTTTTTATTTGATATAAGGAGTCGTGGGGACGATGAATACCGACCTGATTGATATCAAGATTCGTGCCGTAGAGGGCGGCGTAACGGCGGCGGCCGGCTTTAAGGCGGCGGGCATCCATGCCGGATTCCGCAAGAATCCCGAGCGCCTGGATTACGCGCTCGTCGTGCCCGATAAACCCTGTCCCGGGGCCGGCGTGTTTACGACTAACCGCTTTTGTGCGGCGCCCGTGCAGGTGAGTCGTGCCAACCTGGGCGGCGCCGACAAGGGCTATGGCATCATCGCCGGTGTCTCTATCAACTCTGGCAACGCCAACGCCGCCACGGGCGAGACCGGTCTTGCCTGCGCGCGCGAGACCTGCAACATCGCCTCGCAGGTCATCGGCTGCGAGCCCCCGCAGATTCTGGTCGCCTCCACGGGCGTAATTGGTCAGATTCTGCCGATCGACACGTTTGAGACGGCGATTCCGGCAGCTTATGAGGCGCTCTCCGCACACGGTGGCGCCGATGCCGCTCGCGCTATCATGACGACCGACACACACTCCAAGGAGTATGCCGTGTGTTACCGCAGCGAGGCCGCGGGGCACGCAGGCAATGCCTATACGGTGGGCGGTATGTGCAAGGGCTCGGGTATGATCATGCCCAACATGGCCACCATGATCGCGGTCATTACTACCGATGCCCCCGTCGAGTCGGCGGCGCTCCACACCCTACTGCTCTCGACCGTTAAACAGACCTTTAATAAAGTGACGGTCGATTCCGATACCTCGACCAACGACACCTGTATCATGCTGGCTTCTGGCGCTGCCGCCGCGGATGCCGAGGCCATCGTCGAGGGCACTGACGCCTTTGACGAGCTGGCCTTTGCCGTGCACGAGGTGTGCGAGAGCCTGGCGCGTAACATCGCGGCCGATGGCGAGGGTGCGTCAAAGCTCGTGACGGTTAACGTCACCGGCGCCGCCAACGACGAGGAAGCCGATATCGCCGCCCGTGCCGTCGCCAACTCGCCGCTCGTCAAGACCTGCATCGCTGGCCACGACTGCAATTGGGGTCGCGTTGCCATGGCGCTCGGCAAGTGCGGCGTGAAGTTTAATCAGGAAGACGTTTCCATCGACATGATGGGCATGCCCGTCTGCCGCGATGGCCTGACTGTTCCTTTTGACGAGGACGAGGCCCTGCGACGTTTTGAGGCGCCCGAGATCGTGATTTCGGCCGACCTGTGCGCAGGCGACGCGGCAACGACCGTGTGGACCTGTGACCTCACGCACGAGTACATCTCAATCAATGGTGACTACCGCTCCTAGACTCCAGGCACGCTGCGCATCTCGCCGCGATTGCGGGCAGCGGAGCACAGCGCGATAACGATACGAAAGACGAGGCAGATTATGAAATTCGCACGCGATTGTCGTTCGAGCGAATCCAACGAAGCAACTGCGCAGCTGCTGTTCGAAGCGCTGCCGTGGATTAAAAACCTGACCGGCAAGACGGTCGTTATCAAGTATGGCGGGGCCGCCATGGTAGACGAGCAACTGCGTCGCGACGTGATGAGCGACATCGTTTTGCTCAAGATTATCGGCATGCGCCCCGTCATCGTGCATGGCGGTGGTAAAGCCATCAACGAGGCGCTGGGCCATTACGATATGCCCGTCGAGTTTAAGAACGGTCAGCGCGTGACCACGCCGGCGACCATGGATATCGTGCGCGAGGTGCTGGGCGGCAAGGTTAACCAAGAGCTGGTGGCGGCAATCAACCACCACGGTAACTTGGCCGTGGGCGTATCGGGCAGCGACGCCGGCACGCTCATCGCCGAGCCGCTCGACCCCGAGCTCGGACGCGTGGGCAAAGTGACGCATGTCAACACCGACTACATCGAGAACTTGCTCGATAGCGAGTATATTCCCGTCATCGCTACCGTCGCGGCGGGGGAGGACGGTGGCTTCTTCAATATCAACGCCGACACCGCCGCCGGTGCCGTTGCGGCGGCGCTCCACGCGCACAAGGCGATCTTTTTGACCGACGTCGACGGCCTGTACAAGGACTTTAGCGATAAAGACTCGCTCATCTCCAACCTAACGCTCGACGAGGTTAATGAGATGCTCTACGGTGGCGAGGTCGATAAGGGCATGATTCCCAAACTGCGCGCGGCCGTCGATGCGCTTGTCGGCGGCGTATTTCGCGCTCACATCATTAACGGTACCACGCCGCATTCGCTGCTCCTGGAGCTGCTGACCGATGCCGGTGTCGGCACCGTGATCCACTCTACCGAGACGGCCTACGAATTTGATACGCATCCGCACCCGCTTTCGACCTTTGCGGCACGCCTGACCGAGAACCTCGACGAGGTCGAGAAGCTCCAGACGGTCTAGCTGGTTAGAAATCGTCACACCGTTACACCCACAGTCCGCGCCACCTGGCGCTTAACGAAAGGCATCTCATGTCACTTGCAGCTCAACAATCGCTCGAATCCCACTACGTTATGCAAACCTTTGGCCGCTCGCCGGTCGAGTTTGTCGAGGGCCACGGCATGAAGCTCACCGGCGACGATGGTCGCGAATATCTCGATTTTCTTGCAGGTATTGGCGTATGCAGCCTAGGCCACGGCAACCCGGCGGTGATCTCGGCGCTCGAGGCCCAGGCCAAGAAGCTCCTGCATGTCTCGAACTACTTCTACATTGAGCAGCGCGGCCAGGTCGCGGCGTTGCTGTCCAAGCTCGCCAACGACGATGCGGACGGTGCGCGCGTGCTTGCCGACGCGATTGCCGCTGGCGACGAGACCACGGCGGCGGCGCTTGGCGCTCCGGCTGCGGGCGAGCAGGTGTGG
>CALLRY010000321.1:0-8844 GCA_938014285.1 uncultured Collinsella sp.
TCTAGGTCGCGGATGATTGCACCCGGGCGCAGGTCGAAGGTCTTCTCTACGGCCTCGACGATCTTGTCCTCGGCAACCTTGGCAGTACCGAAGGTGTCGACCATGATTGAGAGGGGCTTGGAAACGCCGATGGCGTAGGCAAGCTCGACTTCACAGCGGTCGGCCAGGCCGGCGGCGACCACGTTCTTGGCGACCCAGCGCGCGGCATACGCGGCGGAGCGGTCGACCTTGGTGCAGTCCTTGCCGCTAAAGGCACCGCCGCCGTGACGGCCGTAGCCGCCGTAGGTGTCAACGATAATCTTGCGGCCGGTCAGACCCGTGTCGCCCATGGGGCCGCCCACGACAAAGCGACCGGTGGGGTTCACGTAGATGTCGGCGTTGTCCCACGGCATGTTCTCGGCGGCCATGACCGGGGTGATGACGTGCTCGATAAGGTCGGCCTTGATCTTGCCCATGTCCTCGATCTCGGCGGCGTGCTGCGTGGAGATGACGATGGTCGTGACCTCGACGGGCTTACCTTCCTCGTAGCGCACGGTGACCTGGGTCTTGCCGTCGGGACGCAGATAAGCGAGGGTGCCGTCGTGACGCACGGCGGCCAGGCGCTCGGCTAGGCGACTCGCCAGGTAGTGCGGCATGGGCATGAGGGTCTTGGTCTCGTTGGAGGCATAACCGAACATCATGCCCTGGTCGCCGGCACCGATCAGGTCGATCGGGTCGGTGGTAGCGCCGGTCTGGGTCTCGAAGGACTCGTCGACGCCCTGGGCGATATCGGGCGACTGCTCGTGGATGAGGCTCATAACGCCGCAGGTATCGCAGTCAAAACCGAACTTGGCACGGTTGTAGCCAATGCGGCGGATAACGCCGCGAGCGATTTCCTGCACGTCGACGTAGGCCTGGGTGCGAATCTCGCCGGCGACGATGACGGTGCCGGTGGTCACGAGGGTCTCGCAGGCGCAGCGGACGTTCTCCACGTTGGCAGGCACGCCGTTGGGGGCGATGTAACCCTGCTCCTGGAGCTCTATTTCTTTGGCGAGGATTGCGTCGAGGACGGCGTCGCTGATCTGGTCAGCGATCTTATCGGGATGACCTTCGGTCACCGACTCCGACGTAAATACGAAGGACCCGTGTTGGGGCGGGATGGAACGAAGTTCTTCTGACATGATAGTCCTTTCAAAAACGTGTCCCGGCGACCGTTACCATTCCGCCGGGCTCTCTATGCAAGGGCACATCATAGCGCGTAAATCAAAGATTCACACCCTTTCCGCACCTACTCATTGGGGACAGACTTAAATGACTAGCCTTACTCATTGGGGACAGACTTAAATGACCAGCCTTAAACTAAGAAGGTCCCCAAAGACTGGTCGTTTAAGCCCGTCCCCAATGAGTGGGTCGATGCCCTTTGTGCGGAGGTTGCTTTGATGCTTTATACTGATGCGGTTAGACATCCATCCTGCAATCGAGGAGATTTCCATGGCATCAGACGTTCGCGTCCGCTTTGCACCCTCACCGACGGGCAAGCTGCACATCGGCGGCGCCCGCACCGCTATCTATAACTGGGCTTTCGCCCGCGCAAACGGCGGCACGTTCATCCTGCGCATCGACGACACCGACCCCACCCGCTCCACCGACGAGAACACGCAGATCATCCTGCGCGCCATGCGTTGGCTGGGCCTGGACTGGGACGAGGGTCCCGAGGTGGGCGGCGATTTTGGCCCCTACGCCCAGACCGAGCGCCTGGACCTGTACAAGCAGGCCGCCCAGAAGCTTTGGGACGAGGGCAAGGCCTATCCCTGCTTCTGCACCAAGGAGCAGCTCGACGCCGACCGCAAGGCCGCGCAGGAGCGCAAGGACCCCTTCCAGGGCTATCAGCGCCGTTGCCGCGATCTTGATCCCGAGGAGGCCCGCCGCCGCATCGAGGCCGGCGAGTCCTACGTCCTGCGCATCAAGGTGCCCGAGGACCGCGGCGACGTCGTTATCCACGACGCCGTCCACGGCGAGGTGACCTTCGACGCCAAGGAGCTCGACGACTTTGTCATCTTCCGCTCCGATGGCACGCCCACGTACAACTTCGCGACCGTCGTCGACGACGCCATGATGAAGATCACCCACGTCATCCGCGGCGACGACCACCTGTCCAACACCCCGCGTCAGGTCATGGTCTACGAGGCCCTCGGCGCTCCCGTGCCCACGTTCGCCCACATCTCCATGATCTTGGGTGCCGACGGCAAGAAGCTCTCCAAGCGCCACGGCGCCACCTCGGTGGAGGAGTACCGCGACGCCGGCTACCTGTCCGACGCCTTCGTCAACTACCTGGCGCTGCTCGGTTGGTCGCTCGACGGCGAGACCACGATCATCCCGCGCGATGTCCTGGCCAGCAAGTTCTCGCTCGACCGCATCTCCAAGAACCCGGCTACCTTCGACCCCAAGAAGCTCGACTGGGTCAATGCCGAGTACATCAACAGCATGTCCGATGCCCAGTTTGCCGACGAGATCATGGTCCCCGAGCTGCACGAGGCGGGTCTTATCGAGGGTAATGTCGAGTACGGCGAGGACTGGATCGACGCGCTTGCCGCCATCGTCAAGCCGCGCACCAAGATGCCGGTTGACGCCGTGACCGTCGCCGCTCCCATCTTCGCTACGGCCGATACGCTCGAGTATGACGAGAAGTCCGTCAACAAGGGCCTGGCCAGGGAGGGCATGGGCGCCATTCTGGATGCCGCCAAGGCCGCGCTCGAGGGCGTGGACGAGTGGACGGCTGCCAACATCGACGCCGCGCTTGAACCGCTGCCCGAGCAGATGGACCTTAAGAAGCGCGTGGTGTTCCAGGCCGTGCGCGTTGCCGTCTGCGGCAACATGGTGAGCCCTCCGCTGGGCGAGACCATGGCGCTCGTCGGCCGCGACGACTGCCTGGCGCGCGTCGACCGCGCCCGCACGATGGCGCTGTAATCGCTGCGCAAACGTATGTATCCGAGCCCCGTTCACTCAGAGCGGGGCTCTTGTTTCTGTAGACGTATGGGTTAGGAGGTGCTGGGACTATGGCCGAGCAACTGTCGCTGTTTGGTTCACCGGAACCGGAGGAAGCTCCGAAGTCCGCGGCTCCTGCCGCCGCCCAGGCGCAGCCCGAGCCCGCACCCGAACCCGTCGCCGCCTATGCGAGCGTAATCCTCGACATCCCGACGCGTGCACTGTCCGAGCCGTTTGCTTACGGCATCCCGCAACCCCTCGCCAGCGAGGCCCAGATCGGCTCCACCGTCCTAGTTCATTTTGGCAACCGTGCGGCCGCGGGCTACATCGTCGACATCGCGCCCGAGCTGGGCGACCTGCAAGGCAACAACACCTTCGATCCTGCGCGCATCAAGCCCGTCGAGGCGATTCTCAGCAAACCGCTCTTTAGTGTCGAGGCCGCCCGCATCGCGCGTTGGATGAGCCGCGAATATGTCGCAACCCTTTCCGAGTGCCTGCGTTTGTTCTTGCCCCCGGGTGGAAGCCCGCGCGTGGTCAAGGGCGATGATGGCGTGTGGACCGTTGAGCGCCCCGCCGTTAAACCCATCCAAAACCGCTGGGTCATGCTTACGCCCGAGGGCTTCAACTATACGCCTCCCAAAACGGCGGTTCGTCAGCGTCAGCTCATCGAGGCGCTCCAGTGCGGACCGGTCACGACGCGCGACCTCAACCTGCTTTATAACAGTATGTCGGCGACCATCAAGGCGCTCGAAAAACGCGGCGTCGTGGTGGTGGAGGAGCGACGTGCGTGGCGTGGATGCAGCGAGCAGACCACGCTGTCCTCGGCAAGCGGCAAGGCGCCGGTCGCACTTACCAACGGCCAGCAGCAGGCGCTCGCGCAGATTGAGCGCGCCCGTCTTGACGCCCACGGAGGCGTGGTCCTTGTCGACGGCGTCACCGGCTCCGGCAAAACCGAGGTTTACCTTTCGGCGATTGAGCGCGTGCTGGCGGCCGGCCGTTCGGCCTGCGTGCTGGTGCCCGAGATCTCGCTGACGGCCCAGACCGTCGGCCGCTTCCGCTCGCGCTTTGGCGAGACGGTCGCCGTGTTCCATTCGCGCCTTTCGGCTGGCGAGCGCCTGGACCAGTGGGATATGGTCGCCAGCGGTGCGGCCCGCGTGGTCGTCGGCGCCCGCTCGGCGCTCTTTTGCCCGCTCAGCGACTTGGGCCTCATCATCATCGACGAGGAGCACGAGACCAGTTACAAGCAGGGCTCCAGCCCGCGTTACCACGCGCGCGAGGTGGCGGCCGAGATGGCTCGCCGCTATTGCTGCCCGCTCGTGCTGGGCTCGGCCACGCCTTCTGCCGAGGCCCTCGACCGCTGTCGCCGCGGTACTTACAACGGCGCCACCTGGACGCGCGTCGAGATGCCCGAGCGCCCGGGACACGCCGTGCTGCCAACAGTCCGCATTGCCGACCTGCGCCGCGAGTTCTCGCACGGCAGCCGCTCCATGTTCTCAAAACCGCTGATGGAAGGCCTGGAGCGTGTGGTCGAGCGCCGCGAAAAAGCCGTGCTGTTGCACAACCGCCGTGGCTTTGCGCCTTTCCTGATGTGCCGCGAGTGCGGCTGCGTCCCCACCTGCAACCACTGCTCCACCGCGCTTACGTATCACGAGCGCACACACACGCTGCAGTGTCACACATGCGGTTCGTCTTGGCGCGTGCAGCCGTATCCCGCGCCCACGAGTCGTTGCCCCAAATGTGGCAGTCGCTACCTGGCAAAAATGGGCCTGGGCACTCAACAGATCGAGGACGCACTGCACCAGATGCTGCCCGAGGACGTTGCCATCATTCGCATGGACGCCGATTCCACGCGTGGCAAGGACGCGCACAAAAAGCTGCTCGAGCAGTTCGATGCCACCGATTGCGCGGTGCTGCTGGGTACCCAGATGATTGCCAAGGGTCTCGATTTTCCCGAGGTCACGCTCGTGGGCGTGGTCAATGCCGACTTTGCCCTCAAGCTGCCCGATTTTCGCGCGGGGGAGCGTGCCTACGATTTGCTCGAGCAGGTGGCGGGCCGTGCCGGTCGCGGCGATCGCCCCGGCGAGGTCATCATCCAGACCTATCTCCCCGAGGACCCGGTCATCCGCGCTGTCGCCGAGCACGATCGTTCGATCTTTACCGACTACGATCTAGACCAACGCCGCGATGCACTGTATCCGCCGTTTGTGCGCCTGGTCAACATTTTGGTGTGGTCGGCAAGCCGCGACGATGCGCAGGATTATATCGGGCGCATCGCAAAGCTCCTTAAGCGCCGCTGGCACGCCGCCGCGCCCGACTTTTTGCGGGTGGGGAGTGCCGTGCCGCAGGTGCTGGGCCCGGCTTCGTGTGTAATCGAGAGAGCCAAGGACCGTTACCGCTTCCATCTGCTTGTGAAGTCGCCGGTAGGGTACCATGTCTCTGATGATATCGACGCCTGCCTCAAAGAGGCGGGCTCTGTGCGCGGCGTGAGCGTGAGCGTTGACGTCGACGCCTATGATTTGATGTAACAAACCGAAAGGATGGCCATGGAAGCCAACGGAATCGTACTGTCGCCCGACCCTCGTCTGCGCCAGGAGTGTGCCGTCATCGAAGAGATCACCCCGGCGATCGAGGCGCTTGCCGAGAAGATGAAGAAGATGATGTTCGAGAACGGCCTGGCTGCCCCGCAGATCGGCGAGCTCATTCAGCTCGTCACCATCGACTGCAACTACAGCGACAAGAGCGATTACGACCCGTATGTGCTCATTAACCCCGTGATCGTGGAGCAGAGCGACCATCTGGTGCCCTTTAGCGAGGGTTGCCTTTCCATTCCTGGCATTAGCTGCGAGATCGAGCGTCCCGACCATGTTGTGGTCGAGGCGTACGACTTAAACGCCAACCTGATTCGCTACGAGGCCTCGGGCGATTTGTTCTGCGTTTGCCTGCAGCACGAGATCGATCACCTGCACGGCAACACAATGTTCGAGCGACTGAAGCCCATGCAGAGGCTCAAGGCCGTCAAGGAGTACCAGGACGCCCTGGCCCGCGGCGCTCGACCGGGCGAGACGGAGTAAGTCGTCCGTCCCCTTCCGCCGCAGGGCTTAGGTTTTGCTCCATGCTCAAACAGTCCTGCTCGCACGAAGAGCACATTAAGTGCTCTTCGGCTCGTGCGGAACTGCGCGTGGAGCAATAACCTAAGCCCTGCGGCGGAAGGGGACTGCGTTTTCGTGCTCCTTTTCGCCCGGGTGCCATCGGGCCAGGGAGGGGCGTCTTCGCTGATAGGTGCTTTGTTAGGAGGGCTGCTTTTATGCGGCTCTTTCTTTGGTTTTGGGTATATTTGTTCTTGTTGAATTGTTTTTGCGGATGGGCTGGGTACTTGGCTTTCCGCTGTTATTTGTAGCCATCTCGGCTTTGGTTGAGGGGAGACGTCCTTTATGCGTATTGTGTTTATGGGTACGCCTGATTTTGCTGTGCCTTCGCTGGTTTCGCTTGTTGAGGCTGGGAATGAGATTGCGCTTGTTATTACTCGCCCTGATGCTGTTCGTGGACGTGGTAAGAAACTTGAGCCTTCTCCTGTTAAGGCTAAGGCGCTTGAGTTGGGGTTGCCGGTTGTTGAAGCTAATCGTATGACGGCCGAGGTTGTTGAGGCACTTCAGGCTGCCCGGGCTGAAATATTCTGCGTGGCTGCTTATGGGTGCATTTTGCCCGATGAGGTGCTGCATATGGCGCCGCTCGGCATTGTGAATGTTCATGCGTCCTTGCTGCCTCGTTGGCGTGGGGCTGCTCCTATTCAGCGTGCGATTCTCGCTGGTGACGAGGTTGCTGGCGTTTCTATCATGCGCATCGGGCATGGCGTGGATACTGGCGCTTATTGTGCTCAGGCTTCCACGTCGGTTGCCGGTAAGCATGCTGAGGCGCTGACCATGGAGCTTGCTGAGCTTGGCGGTAAATTGCTTGCCGATACGCTTCCTTCGCTTTCCGATGGCACCGCCGTGTGGACTGAGCAGGATGAGTCGCTTGTTACCCATGCCGCCAAGATTTCTAAGCAGGAGATGCGTCTTGATCCGCAGATGGGGGCGCTCAATTGCGTGCGTCATGTGCTGGCCTCGTCCGATACCGCGCCTGCTCGTTGCGTGATTGCCGGCAAGAGCGTGCGTGTGCTCGATGCTGCGCTGGCCGATGTGTCGCTTGGCGAGGGCGCCTTTGACGTTAAGAACAAGCGTGTTTACCTTGGTCTTTCCGATGGCTCGGTTGAATTGCTCGAGGTTAAGCCCGATGGCAAGCGTGCTATGTCTGCTTCTGCCTGGGCTGCTGGCCTGCAGGGCGCCGATCTTTCGTGGGGTGTTTTGTCATGAGCAAGCTGTCACCCGCGCGCAAGCTTGCGCTCGATGTATTGATGGAGGCCGATCGCCGCGGTATGTATGCACGCGACGTGTTGTCTTCCCGTGCTTCTGCCAAGGCCATTGATCAACGCGATTCCGCGTTTGCCGCTCGCTTGGCGCTCGGTGTTGCCGCCACACAGGGTATTTTGGACGAACTGCTCGATCAGTTTCTCGATAAGCCTAAAAAGGTTGCGCCGCGTGTTCGCATGGCGCTTCGCATCTCGGCCTTCGAGATGCTCTATCTGCATACGCCTGGTCGCGTTGCGGTGAGTCAGGGCGTTGAGCTGGTGCGCAGCGGAGCTAAGTCTGCCGCCGGTTTGGCCAATGCCGTGCTGCATAAGGTCGCGGACAACGTTGAGGACTTTGCCACGGCGTCCGATGTAGATGAGTCTGAGCGACGCCTGGTTCGTCTGTCGCGCCTGATGGGACTGCCGCGTTGGCTGTGCGCTCGCATTATGGCATCGTTCGACACGCCAGAGGGTGCGCTTAACTTTGCCGGCAATCTGGCCCCCGCGCCACTGGCCCTGCATGAGAACGCCTTTGCGACCAAGCCCGATCCGTATATCTCGCAGCTCGTCGCGCCTGTCTTCCCAGGCTGCCATGCCCCGGTTGATGCCCAGGTTACCGTTGCTTCGGGTGTGTTTGAGCGTGCTGCCGCGGTGGCGTCTGATCTCAACGCGCAGCTTATCGCCACGGCTGCCACGCGCCCTGGTAGCTGCCTTGAGATTGGTGCCGGTCGTGGCACCAAGACCTATGTGATGATGTGTCAGGCCAAGCGTGCGGGCTATGAGCGTCAGCATACGGCGCTCGATCTGCATGATCGCAAGTGCGATCTGAATCTCGCTCGCCTGCATAAGGCCGGTATTCAGGGCGTTCGTACGGTTTCGGGTGATGCCTGTGAGCTTGATGAGGTGCTCACATCGTTTGATGCCATGCTTGGAGAGCCGGTTAAGTTCGACACGGTCTTTATCGATGCGCCGTGCTCGGGCACCGGCACCATGCGCCGTCATCCTGAGATCCCGTGGCGCCTAACCGAGAATGATGTGACGACCGAGTTACCCAAGCTTCAGCTGACGATGCTTAAGGAGGCTTCTGCGCGCGTGGCCGCCGGCGGAGAGCTCATCTATGCCTCCTGCTCGGTTTTTGATGAAGAGAACACGCAGGTCGTGGATGCCTTCCTGGCCTCTTCCGAGGGCGCCGACTTTAGCGTCGCACCGCTCTCCGAGGCGCAGATTCTGCAACTCCCTGAGTTCGATCAGGCCAAGAAACTCGTATCCGTACGCCAGAACGATCAAGGCCTCTTCCAAAGCGTGCCGGTAAACGCCGACTCCTACGACGGCCACTTCTGCGCCCGCCTGATTCGCAAGTAACTACTAAGTTGCGGTGAAATAGGGATTGAACAGCGGCATCTACCCGCCAAAAAGTCCTTATTTCACCGCAACTCATAGAGCCACCTATAGCGCAAAGAATCAGCCCCGCGGTGTCCTTATTTCACCGCAAC
>CALLRY010000322.1:0-1112 GCA_938014285.1 uncultured Collinsella sp.
CGCAGCTGAGGAGCCGTTCCGCTCCATGCCGGAGGACAAGCAGGCTCAGGACGATTCGCCGTTCTTCAGCGTTAATTCCATGAAGAAGACGAGACGCACCGCCGACGTTCCGTTTGAAAGCGGAAACTCAAACAAGTAAATCACCGCTTCGGCATGCCGGAGCAGATATAAAACAAAAAGCAAGGAGACACATCAGATGTCAGAGGATTTCAACAACACACTAAATCTTCCCAAGACCGACTTCCCGATGAGGGGCAACCTCCCCCAGAGAGAGCCGGAAATGCTGGATAAGTGGGAGCAGGATCGCCTTTACTACGCCCTTTCCGAGAAGAACAAGGGCAAGCCTTCCTATACCCTCCACGACGGCCCTCCCTATGCAAACGGCAATATCCATATGGGTACCGCGATGAACAAGGTGCTCAAGGATATCATTGTTAAGTATAAGAGCATGACTGGCTTCGACGCCAACTATGTTCCCGGCTGGGACTGCCACGGCCTTCCCATCGAGCTGAAGGCTATCAAGCAGCTCGGCGTTGACAGCGGCAAGATCGACCCCGTTACCCTCCGCAAGAGCTGCCGTGAGTTCGCACTGTCCTGCCTGGACGGTCAGAAGGCGCAGTTCAAGCGCCTGGGCGTTTGGGGCGATTTTGATGACCCGTACCTCACCATCAAGCCCGAATTTGAAGCCAAGCAGGTAGAGGTATTCGGCAAGATGATGCAGAAAGGCTACATCTATAAGGGTCTGAAGCCGGTTTACTGGTGCGCAGACTGCAACACCGCCCTCGCAGAAGCTGAAATCGAATACCAGGACGATCCCTGCTACTCCATATTTGTAAAGTTCCCGATAAGCGATTCCAAGGGCAAGTTTGACGATCTCGGTATCGACCTTTCCAAGGCCTACGTCGTAATCTGGACAACCACAACCTGGACTCTTCCGGGCAACCTCGCTATCTGCCTCGGTCCGAACTACGAGTACACATTCGTAAAGGTCGAGGACGAGGAGAGCAAGTCATACGGTCAGTACCTGCTGATGGCGGCCGAGCTTGTTTCCACCGTTATGGAAGCCGTCGGAATCAAGAAGTACTCCACCATCGGAAACTTCCTCGGTTCTG
>CALLRY010000323.1:0-14102 GCA_938014285.1 uncultured Collinsella sp.
ACGTTTGCCCAGATAAAACCTGCCAAAATAAACCTGTCCCTTTTTGGCAGGTTTTAGGCCAGATGATCTTGGATCAGATCGCAGATGGCTCGGGCGTCGTTGATGTTGATGGCTCGGGTCGCAAAGCCGGCATCGAATGCCTGGCGTGCCAGGGCCTCGTTGCAGGCAAGGGCCAGCGTGTGACCGTCGACCAGGTCGAGCGAGCTCTTGCCGCGCAGACGGTCGACACCGGAGCGCGCGACCACGATATTGTCGAAGCCCTCGGTCTTGTAGCCCTCGATAATCACCACGTCGACATCGTTGTAACGCGACAGCAGCTCGCGCGCGGACATCTCGTCCTCCTCGCGCGTGTCGGCGTACTCCGCCCAGCGCATGGCGCAGATAAGGCCCACGTGCTTGGATCCGGCCTGGTGATGGCGCCAGGTGTCCTTAGCGGGCACATCGATATCAAAGCCGTGATGCCCATGATGCTTGAGCGAGCCCACGCGCAGGCCGCGGCGGGTGAGCTCGGCAATGACCTTCTCGACGAGCGTGGTCTTGCCCGAGTTTTGGTAGCCGATAAACGCGATCGCGGGGACGGCCGGTGCCGGAGCTGCGGGCGCGACGGCGACGGATGCGCTCGCGGGTGCGTCGCCCGCGGCTCCCACGGCCTCAACAGCAGCAGCCTGACGCTCTGCGCGATCCCACACGCCCGAACGGCCGCCCTCCTTGTGCAACAGGCGCACGTCGACAATCTCCATGCCGCGATCGACTGCCTTGCACATGTCGTAGATGGTTAGGCACGCGGCGCTCGCGCCGGTCAGGGCCTCCATCTCGATACCCGTCTTGCCCGTCACGCCGGCCGTAACCAGTACATGAAAGCCAACCTGCCCGTCCGCGCGCGCCGGCGCCCAGCCCTCGGGCACGTCATCGGCCGGCGTCCCCGCCGGAGCGATAGGCGCAATGTCGCACTTACTCTTGGTAATGAGCAGCGGATGACACATGGGGATGATGTCGCTCGTGCGTTTGATGGCCATGATGCCCGCCACGCGCGCGCAGGCAAGCACGTCGCCCTTTTTAGCGCGGTCCTGCAGCACCATGGACTGCGTCTCGGGATGCATGAGGATGGTGCCCTCGGCGATGGCGATGCGATGGGTCTCGGCCTTGTCGGACACGTCGACCATGCGTACCTCGCCCTTGGCGTCCACGTGCGTCAGCTCGTCGCGACGGGCGTCGCGGGCGGGTTCGGCGGCAGCGCTGGCAGTCGGCTGTGCGTCTGCAACGGCATCGGTGGCCGCAGCCGTGGCTTTGTGGGCAGACATCGCGGCCCTGCGAGCGGCCTTGGTGGCATCGGCGTACCTGCTCTTGGCCATATGATCATCCTCCGATTTGGGACATAAATCGTTGCGTGCCCTCAATTATCGCGTGTTCCTGCGGTTTGTGGGCCACGGCATCGCGCCAAATCGAAAGTACCTGCATATCATCACCACGGCGCAGCGCCTCACGCACCGAATACTCGGCATCGCTGAACAGGCACGGACGCACGTTGCCATCGGCCGTCAGGCGCAGACGGTTGCAATTCGCACAAAAATGGTTGGACATGGCGCTGATAAAGCCAACCGTTCCCGCCGCACCCGGAAAGTGCCAATAGCGCGCAGGGCCCGCGCCGGCAGGAGCGTCGTTGATGTCGAGCGGCTCAAGCTCGCCCAGTCCCGCCGCGGCGGCCCCGGCATTGATGCGCGCCCGCAGCTCGTCGCTTGGCACGGTATCGCTCGCGTCCCACAGCTCGGGATTGAGCGCGGGCGCATGCGGGTCCACAGCGCAATGCGAGCTCGTGCGCTCGTCGCCAATGGGCATGTATTCGATAAAGCGCAGGTGGATGGGGCGGTCGACGGTCAGCCGCGCGAGGGCCGCCACGTCCTGGTTGAGCCGGCGCACAACAACGCAGTTGACCTTAACGGGTTCAAAGCCCCAAGCCAGCGCCGCGTCGATGCCAGACATGGTCTGCTCGAGTCGACCCAGACGAGTGATCTTTCCAAACAGCGTAGGGTCGAGTGTGTCGAGCGAAATGTTGACGCGGTTAAGGCCGGCGTCTTTGAGCTGCGGCGCCAACTTGGGCAGCAGGGCGCCGTTGGTGGTGAGTGAGATGTCCTCGATCTGCGGGATCGCACGAATGTCGCGAATGAGCGGGATGATGCGGCGGCTGACCAGCGGCTCGCCGCCCGTCAGGCGCACGCGGCGAATGCCCTCCCCCGCCACCAAGCGCACAAAGCGGGCGATTTCCTCGGCACTGAGCAGCTCGTCGTGTGCACGGGGCGCCACGCCATCGGCCGGCATGCAGTAAATGCAGCGGAAATTGCACTTGTCGGTAACGGCAATGCGCAGGTAGTTGATATCGCGGCCAAAGCCGTCATGTTGCACGTGCCCGTCCACGCAGCCCTCCCCTCACGCGGCGTTTTATTCTTCGGAAAACATAATACTCCACGGGAGAATCATGCCGACACCCGTACGACAGGACGGGTCGCTTCGAGCAAAACGGACTTTCCAAGCCCATCCTCAGCATACAAACCATCACAACATTCGATGCTTTTCCCGTTTTTGGCAAAAAACGTCGAATGTTGTGATGGTCTGCCTGCCCACGGCACCCCGTAGAAGGACCAAAGCGTCCCTAAAGGCTGCCGTCCCAGTGTCGAATCACGAATTCTCGCAGGTCATTCTGACGTTTTTGGAACACCTCGCTTCGGTCGCACTTGAGACCCATAGCGAGCGCGATGGCGTTCATCGCCCGATGCAATTGCAGCTGATGGGCAAACTGAGTCCCGGTGAGGACGATCATCCTAAAGCCCAGCGCGCTCAGCACGGTCATACGCTCCGCGTCCGACGCGCTGCGCTGTTTATCAAGATGGTCCGAGCCGTTGTATTCAATCCCCGTACCGCTTGCAGGCGCATATACGTCGATCTCGAAATACCCGGCCTTTGCGAGATATTTGAACTCGCTGGGAACATCGATCCGATGGTTGAGCTCGATCTTGGCGTATCCCAGCCCTCCCTGGGAACGTTTTGCTACGACCATGATTGCGGTGGCCGTCTCCATGGGCGACCGCGCGCCATCGTGCACGCGCTTGAGCACGGCGGCCGCGCGTATAGCCCCCTGACGAGATCGGTTCTCATTGCAATAGGCAATCAAGTCGGCAACGGTATACCTCTGCCCCATCTCGATATAATCGCCTGTCGACAGATGATTCAAATGGTATCGGGCGCAGATTTCGTAGCCATATTCCAGCTGCTCGGGCTCGCTCATCCACGAACCCGCTTGGACAAAGCACATGGCCTCATCAACCACCAGAAGGCCCTCTGCCACCTCGATAAGATGGCCTGGAGGTACCGGCGCCCCAAACACGTGGCACCTAAATCCAGCCGGCGTCGAGCGCTCAAAATCGAAGTTGACGAGCGTGTCGATATGATCGAGCTCTTCTCGTGGAATACCAAGCGAAACCAGATAGTCGGTAACGATCCCGACCGCCGCTGAAGCCCTCAGCCCCTTGGCATCGAGTCCCAATTTGGGCAGGCCCGCGGTCGGCTCCGCCTCGTTAGCAAGCGAGTCCTCATCGTATAGGCTGCTTGCTCGCGAGAGCGGCTCAAACGGACGCTCCACGTTGTGGTACAGCCAGGCAGTCTTATGGGACAGGACGATCGGCAGGTCCATGAGCCCTCCAATGGAGTCGGATAACCAACCTTATTCCCCTGCCCACGGGTCCGCACACCTTCGCGCGCAAGAAAGCGATTCCGCCCGGTCGAGTGGCAGAAAAACCATCACAACATTCGACGCTTTTCCCGATTTTGGCAAAAAACGTCGAATGTTGTGATGGTTTGAGGCGAGGTGAGAGGCACGGAGGGGTCAAAGCATCGTGCTCGAACGGGTTAATCCAACTCTTTTAAGCCATGCGCCAGCTGCCAGTACTCGCCGTGCTGGGCGAGCAGCTCTTCGTGCGTGCCGCGCTCGATGATGCGGCCGTGTTCGAGGACCATGATGGCGTCGGCGTCGCGGACAGTGGACAGGCGGTGCGCGATCATAAACGTGGTGCGACCGCGCATGATGCGGTCCATACCGCGCTCGATGAGCTTTTCGGTACGCGTGTCGATGGAACTCGTGGCCTCGTCCAGGATGAGCACCGGCGGATCGGCGACGGCCACGCGCGCGATGGCGAGCAGCTGACGCTGACCCTGCGACAGGTTGGCGCCGTCGGCCGTGACCGGTGTGTCGTAGCCCCGCGGCAGGCGGCGGATAAACGAGTCGGCGCAGGCGGCCTCGGCAGCGGCGCGCACCTCCTCGTCGGTCGCGTCGAGCTTGCCAAAGCGGATGTTCTGCGCAATGGTGCCGCTAAACAGGTGCGTGTCCTGCAGCACAATGCCGAGCGACCCGCGCAGGCTGGCCTTGGCAATGTGCTTGACGTCGATACCGTCGTACGTGATCTCGCCGTCATCGACCTCGTAGAAGCGGTTGATGAGGTTGGTAATGGTCGTCTTGCCGGCGCCCGTGGAGCCCACAAACGCAATCTTTTGCCCCGGCTTGGCAAACAGGTTGAGGTCCGTGAGCACGCGGGCGCCCGGCACGTAGGAAAAGTCCACGGCATGGAAGCGCACGTCGCCGGCAAGCGGGACCAAGCCGCACGTGAGCTCGGTGCCGTCGGCGGCCACCGCGCGGCCCGACTCATCAACGGATGCCACGTCATGCAAATGCCCGTACGCGCCCACGCCCTGGCCCTCGGGAATCTTCCACGCCCACGCGGCGTCGCCCGTCTGCACCAGCTCCACGCAGCCCTCGTCCACCTCGGGCTCAAGGTCCATAGCCGCAAACAGGCGCTCGGCACCGGCCAACGCGTTGAGCAAGAAGTTGCCGAGCTGCGTAAACTGGTTGATGGGCATGGCGGCCTGGCGCACAAAGACCAGGTAGCTCGCGAGCGCACCTACGTCGGCGAGCCCCTTGATGCAGAGCATGCCGCCCGCCACGGCGACGATGGCATAGTTGACGTAGCCAATCACGACAGTCATGGGCACCATGGAGTTGGCATAGCTCACGGCGGCGGTGCCGGTGTGGCGAAGCTCGTCGTTGCGGCAGGCAAAGCCGGCGACATTCGCCGCCTCACGGTTAAAGACC
This sequence comes from uncultured Collinsella sp., assembly GCA_938014285.1. GTDB lineage: Bacteria > Actinomycetota > Coriobacteriia > Coriobacteriales > Coriobacteriaceae > Collinsella. The sequence goes on from CALLRY010000323.1 coordinate 5,138, forward strand.
TTGATGACCTTTTGGCCCGAGACCATTTCTTCGATATATCCGTCCAGGTCGCCAAGCGATGCCTGCTGGGCAGCAAAGAAACGCTTAGAGCGCGCGCCCGAGTAGCGCGCATACAGCACAATGGCCGCATCGCACACGAGTGTGATAATCGTGAGCTGCCAGTTAAGGATGATGAGCATAGCCGTGGTGCCCACAACCTGAATGGCGGCCTGAATCACGTTAGCAAAGCTGTTGTTGAGCGCCTCGGAGACGGTGTCGACGTCGTTGGTGAAAAAACTCATGATGTCGCCCGAGCGCGTGCTGTCAAAATAACTGAGCGGCAGCGTCTGGATGTGCGCGAACAGGTCGCGGCGAATATCGGACACCACGCGTTGGGCCGCACGCACCATGATCTGTGAGTAGCCCAGGGCCGAAAGCACGCCCGCAGCGTAGATGATCGCCGTCAGGATGACCTGCCTGGCAAGCAGTTCCTCCCCGCCCGTGGCCAAACCGTTAACGATGGGACGCACCATGTAGGTGCCGGCGAGGCTCGCGATGGCGGCGACAGAGGCGAGCACGCCCACCGCGAGCAACGAGAACTTGGCATGCCCCATGTAGGAGAGCAAGCGGCGCACAGTGCGCTTGAGGTCGGCCGGGCGTGCTTGGGCTGCGGTCTTAGGCATGGCGCTCACCCCCTTCCAAGGGTGATCCTCCGGGGACGGAGGAAAACGGATCATTCGCGCAACCATCGTCGCTGCCGTCGCCGGCGTCCGCGTTCCCCGCAAACTCCATCTGCGAGGCGTAAATCTCCTGGTAGATGTTGTCGCCCGCCAGCAGCTCCTCGTGCGTGCCCACGCCGTGGACACGACCGTCGTCCAACACCACAATGCGATCGGCATCCATGACGCTCGCGATACGCTGGGCGATGATGAGCACGGTCGTATCGGGGATCCGAGCGATGTGCTCGCGAATCTTAGCGTCGGTCGCCATATCGACCGCGCTGGTGGAGTCATCAAAAATGAGCACGCGCGGATGCTTGAGCAGCGTGCGCGCGATGCACAGGCGTTGCTTCTGGCCACCCGAAACACCAGCGCCGCCTTGGCCCAACTCGCCGTCCAGCCCGCCGATGCGATCAAGGAACTCGTCCACGCACGCCGCGCGGCAAGCCGCGAGGAGCTCATCGTCCGACGCCTGCGGATTGCCCCACTGCAGGTTCTCGCGCACGGTGCCCGTAAACAGCACGTTCTTTTGCAGCACAATGCCCACGGCGTCGCGTAGGGTCGCGAGGTCGTAGTCACGCACGTCACGTCCGCCCACAAGCACGGCGCCCTCGGTAGCGTCGTACAGGCGCGCAATCAGCTGCACAAGCGAGCTCTTGCCCGATCCCGTACCGCCGAGGATGCCCACCGTCGAGCCGCTCTCGATGCGAAGGTCGATATGCTCGAGCACATCCTCGGCTGCATCCGCGCGGTATTTAAAGGAAACGTCGCGAAACTCGATACTGCCGTCCGCTGGTGCCGCAATCGCGAGGTCTCCCGCGGGGTTGGCGATAAAGGGTTCCTCATCGAGCACCTCGGCGATACGGCCCACACTCGTAAGAGCGCGCGTGAGCAGCAAAAACACGTTGGAAATCATCATGAGCGAATTCATGATCAGCAGCACGTAGCTCATAAAGCCCGTGAGCGAGCCCACGCCCAGCTTGCCGGCGAGAATCATGCGGCCGCCAATCCACAGGATAGAGAGCGCAGCCACGTACATCGACAGCTGAAACACCGGCAGGTTGAGCACCGCGCTGCCAAAGGTCTTTGTCGCCGTGCCGGCGAGCTCGGTATTGACGGTGTCGAACTTGGCCTCCTCGTGCTCGGTACGAACGTAGGCCTTGACGGCACGCACGGCGGTGAGGTCTTCCTGTACCACGCCGTTGAGGTGGTCCATCGAGGTCTGGAGTTGGCGGTAGAGCGGACTGACGCGATAGGTGATGACGCCCAGTACGATTGCCAGCACGGGCAAGATGATCGCAAAGACGTTGGCGAGCGGGCGCGACAGCATCAGCGCGTAGATAAGGCCGACGATAAGCGTCACCGGGCCGCGCACCATAGGGCGAAAGCCGTTGCCCACAGCATTTTGGATAACGGTGATGTCCGTGGTCATGCGGGTGACGAGCGAGCTGGCATCGTAGTTGTCCAGGTTACCAAAAGCGAGCGTCTGAATCTTTTTGTACTCAGCCTCGCGCAGGTTAGCGCCTAGGCCCGAGGCAACGCGGGCGGACGTGCGTGCATAACCCAAGCCCAGTACCAGCGAAAGCGCAGCGCACACCAACATGTACGCGCCCTGCAGCAGCATGTAGTTGATATCACCCGCAGGCACGCCCACATCGATGATGTTGGCCATGATGACCGGGATAAACAGCTCGAGCACCGTCTCGACCGACACAAAGAACACGCCGAGGATGGCATCGCGACGGTATGCCCCTAGATAGGAAAACAGTATTTTGAGATTGCGCACGCAGGTTCAACCCCCATCAAACGTTGTTCGCAAACGCACGTATTATTGCGCGCCGAATAATGGTGTCAAGTATTCCGAAATCGTTTTCTGCAAGGTTAACGCCGGCGGCGAGTTCTCGTGACGTGTGTCCATATTCACTCGGAATAATGGTGCGCGCGACTTTTTTCGCCCCACTGCCAACACAAACCTTGACTCTACAATCGTTGTAGGGTTTTCACTACACTGGTACCTAAACGAACCAAGCCAGAAAGTACCCCGCCCATGGAACACGACCTCACACGCGGCAATGTCCTTAAGACCATCGCGGTCTTTGCCCTGCCCTATATGCTCTCGTACTTTTTGCAGATGCTCTACGGCATGGCCGACCTGTACATGATGGGGCAGTTTAGCGGCGCTGCCGGCATCACCGCCGTGGGCAATGGCGCGCAGACGCTCTATATCATTACCGTGACGCTCGTGGGCCTGGCCATGGGAACGACGGTCATCGTCGGCCACGCCGTGGGCTCGCGCCGCTACGACCGCGCCGAGACCGCCATCGGCAATACCATCACGCTGTTTATGGGCGTCTCGGTGGTGCTGGCCGTCATCTTGTTTGCACTATGCCCGCAAATCGTGGCGCTCATTGGCACGCCGGCCGAGGCAGTCGAAGGCACCGCCGCCTACCTGCGTATCTGCTTTGTCGGCATTCCGTTTATCGCCGCATACAACATCCTCTCGGCCATCTTTCGCGGCCTGGGCGATTCGCGCTCGCCCATGTACGTGATCGGCGTGGCATGCATCATTAACATCGCGCTCGATTTTCTGTTTATCGGCCACATGGGGCTCGGCCCCGTGGGCGCGGCGCTCGGCACGGTAACCGCCCAGACGGCAAGCGTTGCCCTCGCGCTCGTGTGGCTCAAGAGCCGTCGCACGAACATCCATGTTAAGCGCAGCGACCTGCGTCCCCAGCCCGAGGTGCTCAGCAGCATTCTTAAAATCGGCGTGCCCGTGGCAGTACAGGACGGCTGCATCCAGGTGGCGTTTATGTTTATCACCGTCATCGCCAACCATCGCGGCCTGGTCGACGCCGCCGCCGTGGGCCTGGTCGAAAAGATGATCAGCTTTTTGTTCATTGTGCCGAGCTCCATGGGTGCCACCGTCAGCGCGCTCACGGCGCAAAACGCCGGCGCGGGGAAGGGCGATCGTGCACGTCAGGTACTCAAGGACGCCATGACGATCTCGGTGGTGTACGGCTGCCTGATCACGGCGCTGATGTGGCTGGTGGCGCCGGCGTTTATCGGCTTTTTTGCCAAGGACGCCGCGGTGGTCGCTGCCGGCACCGGCTATATGCGCAGCTACATTTTCGATGCAATCTTTGCCGGCATCCACATTTGCTTTAGCGGCTTTTTCGCTGCATACGGCAAGAGCTACATCGGCTTTGCGCACAACGTGCTGGCCGTGGCGCTCATTCGCGTGCCGGGCGCGTGGGTACTGTCGAACGCCTATTCCGATACGTTGTTTCCCATGGGCATCGCCTCGCCGTGTGGGTCGATTTTGTCGGCGGTCATCTGTGTTGTCGCGTTTACCGTGCTCAACCGGCGCGGGGCTTTTGACAAGTTGGTAGCGTAGCGGGGCAACGCGAGTCTGACGCCCCTCCCCTGCTTTTTGCCGAAAGGAGCGGTCCTGTGACCGACATGCCAAGTGAACATACTGAGGGCCTGCTCCGCATTGGCGAAGTTGCACGCCTGTTTAATCTGAGTGTGGGCACGCTGCGCCATTACGAGCAGATGGGCTTGCTGGACCCGGCGCACATCGATCCGGTGAGCGGGTACCGCCACTACGGATCGCGGCAGCTCTCCACCCTCAACACCATCAGCCACCTGCGTGTTCTCGACTTGCCGTTGGCGCAGATTCGCGAGTTCGTGACCACGCGCGATGTGGACCTCATGCAGCGGCAGCTAGCTCAGCAGCAGGAGCTCATCGAGCGCAAGCGCCGCGAGCTGGAGCGCGTGTCGCGCAAGATCGATAACCGGCTTGCGCTGCTGCACGATGCCTTGAACACCAAGCTCGATACCATTTGCACAATCGATGCGCCCGAACTTCGCTGCGCCGTGCTGCGCGAACGCGTCAACCCTACCGACGCCTATGCGCTGGAGTGGCAGATTCGTCAATTGCAGAAGGGCCAGCACGAGACCTTTGTCTTCCTGGGCAACTTGGGCGTTGGGATTGGCGCCGAGCGTCTGGCCGCCGGCGACTTTGATGGCTACGACGAGGTCTTTCTGCTGCTGGATGACACGGACGATTACCTGGGCGATGTCGAAGTACGTCCCGCCGCGCGGTGTCTGACGGTCAGCTTCCGCGGCACGCACGGTCAGGCGGCCCCGCGCTATGAGCGCTTACTCGATTACATGCACGAGCGCGACCTGTCCCCCGCCGGTCCCTCGCGCGAAATCGCCCTCATCGACGACATCATCAGCGACGACCCGGGAGCGTATGTGACGAGGATCGCGATACCGGTCCGCTAATCACTACCATTTATCGAGCAATTCCATCCATTTACCTTAATCCGAATTAGATTGTATTTTGTAGCAAATAAAATGACAGCATATTGCCCCCCATAGGCAGGAGACATTATGCCCAGAGTTCAATCACGTCGCTCGTTTCTTCTCGGCCTAGCCTCGATCATCGGCTTATCCGCGTCACGCCCAACAAGAGTATTCGCTGCCGACTCAAACTCATCCGTCGCTTTTACTTCAGACCTAGCACAAGACTACGCGCTTTCCCTGTTGCCCATCGTCGACGGATCCGCGAACTTAGAGATCGAGCAAATCGTTCCCGTATGCCAACAAATCGGCCTTATCTGTGGCTATGAAATCAGTGTCACAAGGGAAGGAAGCCCTTACGGTTATTTAATACTTGACGCATCATATCCTGGGCTTCTGAAGGAGATAACCCTCGGCGATACCATTCTTCCGATTTCAGCTTCTCTATCAAACGCCATTTCAACTTATTCCGGCCAACAGGCCACAAACCCAACCGTACTAATTTCGTACAACGATATTGAATATGGAACTTTGGTGCCAGGAACTAGAGACTGTGTAACCAACTATAACAATATACGGTCTGTCCCGATTGTCACCAAAAAGGGTATAGCACCTCAAAGCAATAACCCAACTTCATGGGATGCAGTCATTATCAATGAAGATGACTTGATGTTGCATTTCCAAATAGACGATTTAAACGGAATACCGTTCCGAGGAGTCTCGGAATCATTAGTTGAAGCCCGCACTAATAAGTATGCATGCGTCGTTTCTGCCTTGTACGCTGTATCAATGCATTACGGTCTCACCAGTTCAAACGCTAATCAATTTAATCCCGATTATTATAAAGAAATATGGAACGTCACTGGCACAACAACGTATAAGACCAATGATCAGGGCGTCGAGTACGGAAGCACGATCATCCCAGATGGAATTGTTCCGTTTAAAAGTCTTGCCGCTCAAAAGGGTAGAGCACTTAATACTCAATTTTTCGGTTATCAGCCTCAATTCGCTCAGTACAGAGCAACTATCGATCAAGGGAATATCGGCTTGTATCATATGTGGATCAACAGCCGGAACAGTGAAGGATCCGTCGAGCTATCAGGTCATACGGTCACGGTAACTGGCTATTTTACTGGGCATAATGGAAGCTCTGGCATCGAACTGCAGTGGCTCGAAGTATTCGACGGATGGAACACTTATCCCCGAGCGATTAACTATGCAACGCCTAATATGGTCAAATTGAACGGAACAGTCTTTTGGTAGACCGGATGGCACCATCAAAATGCTATGGCACCACGGCCTTTGCCCTGGTTACGATATTGGTGATTTTCGCTATGTTTGCATCCGTTTCTTCATGCACAGATAGAGCCCGCTATAGCGGAGGAGATGATTACCTTGTCTTTGGAGCCGGCAGCGTTCATTCTATTGAGGGAACGGAACTCGTAATCCAAACAGACAACAGTCCCCGCTACACCGACGCTGGAAAGCAAACCCGGATTACATTCCCCTCATCTGGCCGAATCAAAGACAAGCTTTCCCAAATCAAAGTTGGGACAAGAGTTTCCTACTCACGCTTTGAGTCGGTAGACGCATCTGGATCATACGAGGGAAACGATATCGAAATTGAACAGGCAAACACTATAAGGAGATGTTGAGGAACTGAGCCTCTGCGCAGTTCCTCAACAAATCATTATGCCTCCGGGACCCTACCCGTCGCCAAAATCTGCTCAAGTACCGCCTCATCCAACACGGGCACACCCAGCTGCTCGGCCTTGGTGAGCTTGGAGCCTGCCTTGGGGCCGGCGACCAGATAGCTCGTCTTCTTCGACACACTGCCCGAAACCTTGGCGCCGAGCACCTTGAGCGCCGCGCCCGCCTCATCGCGCGTGCGGTTGACGAGCGTACCGGTGAGCACGAAGGTCAGACCCGCAAGCGGCTGTGCGTCGGCGAGCTCGCCTGCCACGCCAGCGTCGGCTGCAGCTTGCGCGTGCGTGGCGCTCAAATCGACCTCGAGCGACAGGCCCGCCTGGCGCAGGCGCTCCAGCACGGCAAGGTTCTCGGGCACGGCCAGGAACTGCTTGACGCTCGCCGCAATCTTAGGACCGATGCCCTCGCACTCGGCGATGTCCTCTTCACTCGCCAAGACGAGCTTGTCAATCGACAGGAATCGCTCGGCGATGACCTCGCCCACGCTCTTGCCCACGTGGCGGATGCCCAGGGCAAACAGCACGCGACCGAGCGGCTGGCTCTTGGACTTGTTGAGCTCGGCGATGATTTTCTCGGCCGTCTTGAGGCCTACCGGAATGGGGTCACCCTTCTTGACGCCCTTTTTGCTGTTGGAGCTGGCATAGGTGCGCCCCGTGTCCAGTCCGGCGATGTCGTCGACCGTGAGCTGGTAGAAGTCTGCGACATCGTGGATCAGGCCGGCGGCGATCATCTTGTCGACGATCTCGTCGCCCAGGCCGTCGACGTCCATGCAGCCGCGGCTCACCCAGTGGAGCAGGCGCTCCTTAAGCTGTGCGGGACAATCGATGGAGACGCAACGATAAGCGACCTCGCCGTCCTCGTGGACCACGGGGCTACCGCACACGGGGCAGACCTCGGGCATGTGCCAGTCGACCGAATCGGCCGGGCGTTTATCGAGCACCGGGCCCACGACCTCGGGGATCACGTCGCCCGCCTTATGCACGATGATGGTGTCGCCCTCGCGCACGTTTTTGCGACGGATCTCGTCAATGTTGTGCAGCGTGGCGCGCGCGATGGTGGAGCCGGCGACTGTCACCGGGTCGGCGACCGGCGTCAGCACACCGGTGCGGCCCACCTGGATGCGAATTTCGCGCAGGACGGTCTGCTTTTCCTCGGGCGGAAACTTAAAGGCAATGGCCCAGCGCGGTGCGCGGGCAGTAAAGCCCAGGTCAAGCTGCTGCTGAAAGCTGTCGACCTTTACGACCACGCCGTCGATGTCGTAGTCCAGGTCACCGCGGTGCTCAAGCGCCTGGGCACAGAACTCGTGGACCTCGGCGGGTGTGGCGCAGCGTGCCACGTTGGGGTTGACGCTAAAGCCGGCGCTGCGCAGCCAGTCCAGAAACTCTCGCTGGCTGTGAACGTGCAGCGGGTCGGTATCGGCGATGGCGTAGATAAAAGTAGCGAGGTCGCGACGCGCCGTAACCTTGGGATCCTTTTGGCGTAAGGATCCTGCAGCAGCGTTGCGCGGGTTGGCGAAGGGGTCGCGTCCCTCGGCATCGGCCTCTTCATTCAGGCGAACAAAGCTGCCCTTGGGCATGTAGACCTCGCCGCGTACCTCAATGGTGCGCTCGCGGTCGGCGCCCATATGAGTGAGCGCCGGCTCGGACAGGTGCATGGGCACATCCTTGATGGTACGCACATTGAGCGATACGTCCTCGCCCGTGGTGCCATCGCCGCGCGTGGCCGCGCGCACGAAGGTGCCGTTTTGGTAGGTAAGCGCCACGCCCAGACCGTCAATCTTAAGCTCGCAGGTATAGGTGACGCTACCTGCGCCGAGCGCATCCTCGGTTCGTTGGAGCCACGCGTCAAGTTCGTCCAGATCCATGGCATCGTCCATGGAATACATGCGCGCCATATGCGTGACCGGCGTAAACTGCTCGCTCACGTACCCGCCCACGCGTTGGGTGTAGCTGTCGGGCGTCACCAGGTCGGGGTAGGTCGCCTCGATTTCCTGCAGCTCAACGAGCATTTTGTCGAAGGCGGCATCCGTGATCTCGGGCGCATCGAGCATGTAGTAGCGATAGGCGTGGTAATCGAGCTCGTAACGCAGCTCGGCCGCGCGCGCTGCCGCCTGGGCACGGGCATCGCCCGGTGCAGCGGTATCCGCGCTCGCGGGCGTTTCGGTATCGATGTCCACGCCGTCACCAAACAGGCTCGATTGCTCCATAGCGGCACTCCTTCGCTCGATTTCAAACGGATACTAGAGTACCACC
>CALLRY010000324.1:0-3136 GCA_938014285.1 uncultured Collinsella sp.
CGATCTATTAAGTGGCCTTCGGCTCGTGCGGAACTTGCAGCGAGCAAAGCCTAGCCGCCCGACCCTAGGGTTAACTTGGATGATTCTAGCAAATACAACAAGCGAGATGCCTGCGACTTTCGGGCATCTCGCTTTATCTAAATAACGTGGCTGAGAATCAACCTTTGATATGCAGCTCTTACCTTATCGATAGGAAACGCTCTGCTGGGAATCCTTGACGACTACGTCGTGGGCGCCGCCTTCGACGATCGAGGTCGAGCTGACCAGCGTTAGGCGTGCCTTTTCCTGGAGCTCGGGGATCGAGAGGGCGCCGCAGTTGCACATCGTTGACTTGACCTTGTAGAGCGTGCCGCCCACGCCGTCCTTGAGGGAACCGGCGTAGGGAACGTAGGAGTCGACGCCCTCGACGAAGCTAAGCTTCGCGGCGCCGCCCAGGTCGTAGCGCTGCCAGTTGCGAGCACGCGCAGAACCCTCGCCCCAGTACTCCTTCATGTACTGACCGTTCACGTTGACGCGCTCGGTCGGGCTCTCGTCAAAGCGGGCGAAGTAACGACCCAGCATCATAAAGTCTGCACCCATGGCCAGGGCGAGCGTCATGTGGTAGTCGTAGACGATACCGCCGTCGGAGCACACGGGCACGTAGACGCCGGTCTCCTCGTAGTACTCGTCGCGAGCGCGGCAGACATCGATCAGCGCGGTGGCCTGGCCACGGCCGATGCCCTTGGTCTCGCGGGTGATGCAGATGGAACCGCCGCCGATACCGACCTTGATGAAGTCGGCACCGCAGTCGGCAAGGAAGCGGAAGCCCTCGGCGTCGACGACGTTGCCGGCACCGACCTTGACGTCCTCGCCGTAGTTGGCGCGGATCCACTCGATGGTGCGCTTCTGCCACTCGCTGAAGCCCTCGGAAGAGTCGATGCACAGGACATCGGCACCGGCCTCGATGAGCAGCGGCACGCGCTCGGCATAGTCGCGGGTGTTGATACCGGCACCAACCATGTAGCGCTTGTCGTTATCGAGCAGCTCGTTGGGGTTGGTCTTGTGGCTGTCGTAGTCCTTGCGGAAGACAATGCCCATGAGGTGATCGTTGTCGTCAACGATGGGCAGGGCGTTGAGCTTGTTGTCCCAGATGACGTCGTTGGCAACCTTGAGGCTGATGCTCTTGTCACCCACGATGAGCTGCTCACGCGGGGTCATGAACTCGGAGACCTTCGTCTGGTGGTCATCGCGACTGGGGCGATAGTCACGGCTGGTGACGATGCCCAGGAGCTTACCCTTGGGAGTGCCGTCGTCGGTGACCGGCATGGTGGAGTGACCGGTCTTCTCCTTGAGCTCGATGACCTGCTCCATGGTCATGTCGGGGGTCAGCGTGGAATCGGACTGAACGAAGCCGGCCTTGTGATCCTTGACGGCCTTGACCATAGCGGCCTCGGACTCGGCACTCTGAGAACCGTAAATGAAGGACAGGCCACCCTCGGTAGCGAGCGCGACACCCATATCGACGCCCGAGACGGACTGCATGATGGCGGAAACCATGGGGATGTTCAAGGTGATTGCCGGCTTCTCACCGCGCTTAAAGCGGGTTAGCGGCGTCTTAAGAGAGACGTTGTTGGGGATGCACTGCGAGGACGAGTAACCAGGGACCAGCAGATACTCCGAAAACGTGTGGGACTCACCGGGAAAGAACGTAGCCATGTTTCTCCTTTTTCCATGCGACCGGTCGGCTGCAGGCCTCGTAGGACCCAGCCCAACCTTGGGCGCCCAATACTGGGGAAGTATCTTAACGCACTTTGACTGCTACAATGCATGATTTAAGAAGAGCACACGAGGGTTTGACGCAGGCTTTGCGTTTGCCCAGCAAACACTTTAGCGGGGAGACGTGGAGCACATGGAGTACAAGACGACGGCAAAGTTGGTCATTCAAGCGTGCGACAAAGATCTGCCGGGCGTGTTCGGCCACGGCTGCGTCTTACTGCTGCAGGGCATCGCCCGCGAGCACTCGCTCAACCGCGCCGCCAAGAGCATGGGCATGGCGTACTCCAAGGCCTGGCGCATTGTGAACGAGGCCGAAGGACAGCTGGGCTGCAAGCTCATCGAGCGCGACGGAGCCCGCGGATCCACCCTCACCCCCGCCGGCGAGCGAGCCATAGCGGCCTACGAGGAGCTGCAGACCGACATCAACAACGTCATCGCCACCAAAGCCAACGCCCTCATCGCCAGCATCAAAGAGTAGCCAATTTGGGACGGGGCTTTTTAGCTACCCAACCCCTTCTCATAAGTTGCGGTGAAATAGGGACTGTTTATGCGGTTAAAGCCGTAAATCAATCCATATTTCACCGCAACTTATGGAGTCGAGGATGATTTAGCTAGTTGCGGAGGGCGTTGTCTAGGGCGGCGGCCACGATCAAGGGGTCGTCGGTGCCGGCGAAGAGGCGGACGGTGCTCCTCTGCTTGCCGCGTGGAGCCGAAAGGCGCGTCGCTGCGCCGCCGGCGGGCGATGTGCGGAACTCCCCCGGCAAAGCATCGAACAGCTCGCCCGCGCTGCATTCGATAAGGTCAAATTCAACTGCCGGGCCAAAGCCGTGCTCGAGGATTCCCGTTGCAACCGCATGGTCGGGATGCGAGCTCAATCCGGGGTAGCGCACGTCGCGCACCATCTCGTTCGCAGCCAAATATTCAGCCAGCGCACGGGCGCGATCGAAGTGCGCCTGCATGCGGGTGTCGAGCGTGTCGAGCCCGTACTCTAGAACCTCAGCCTCAACGGAGGACAAGTCGAGCGCGGCCATTCCGCACCCCTCGAGCAGCTCATGCGCGCACTCGGCAGCAGCATCCACACGATGGCGCTTGAGCTGCGAGCGCGCCACCGAAGCGGCAACGAGCTTACGCGGAGCCTTACCGGCACACACGCGGTCGAGCGCCTCGAGCGACAGCGCAGCACCCAGCCGCAGCGGATCGCAGCCAAAAGCCGACGCCACTGTGTTGTCCACAACCAGCAGCGCGCGGGCCTCACGAGCCGCGCGGCCCAGAGCGCGAAGGTCAGACACACGCAGACCAAACCCGCCGATGGAGTTGACGAACCACCACAGGTGCGGACCCTCGGCATTAAACGAAGCATCAAAGCCCTCGGACGTGGCGG
>CALLRY010000325.1:0-7023 GCA_938014285.1 uncultured Collinsella sp.
GCACGAGCCGAAGAGCACTTAATGTGCTCTTCGAGCGAGCCCAGGACCTGACCGAACAAAAATCAAACGGCCGGACCCGGGCATGGCGGCGAGTTTAACGAGCCGCCAAGATGGCGTCGATGAGCGTCAGTACGCCCCCGTCGTTGTTGCTCGGAATGCGCCACTTGGCGTGCGCGTTCATGTGCTCTTCGGCATTGTCCACGATAAAGCTGTGCCCGACGCGCTCCAGCATGGGGATGTCGTTGTAGGTATCGCCCACGGCAGCGGCATCGGCGATATCGATGCCCAGGTGCTCGCACAGATGCGCGACGCCGGCGCCCTTGTCGACACCCAGGTTCATAAAGTCGATCCACTCGCGCCCGGCGTTGGTGACGTAGAGCTTGTCCGAAAACTCGGGGCTGTAGTCCTCGCGGAATGCGGGCTCGGCATCATAGGCGGGGAAGAAGATCGAGATCTTGTTGGACTCGATATCAATGCCCTCAAAGCTGTCGACGTAGTTGATTGTGTTGTAGTAGACGCTGATCTCGTCGTGGTATTGATGGTCGCGGGCAAGCACGTAAAACTCGTCGAAGCAGCACAGGACGGGGACAGCGCGCGGATCCTCCGAGGCGCGGCTCAAGACCTGCTGGTATAGCGCCACATCGATATTGCTCTTATAGATATAGCTGCCGCGATAGATCACGCACGCTCCGTTGTCGGGACAAAAAGCGAGGCGGCTCTTGATGCCCTCGAACATCTCCTCGAGCTTGGGAGCGGGACGTCCGCTGGCGGGGCAGAATACGATGCCGGCGTCAGCGAGCTTGTCCAGGCGTTCGTCGAGGCCTTGCGGCAGCACGCGCTCGTCGGTCAGCAGCGTCTTGTCCATGTCGACGGCGAGAATCTTAATGTTTCCGATATTGGAGTCCGATTCGTAAGTTTGCATAAAAGCGAGCCTTTCGTTTCGAGATTGTTTCAGACGTTATAACCATCAACTCGTAGCCGGCCGTATTTTCGCAGGAACGGAGCGTATTTGCACCACGCTTCACAAACTAATGAAAAAACTTTTCAGAAATTTGAATTTGTCGCTTGTGCAGCAGGCACTTTAGCGTAATATAGCGACCATCGAAAACGGAGACGGAAAAACAACCGCTTACCGAGGAAAAGGTACCGTTTACGATATTAGAATTGCGCCCGGCGATAGGTGAAAGGAGAGGCAGATGCAGTTCGTAAGGATCATCACTACTGCAGACAATGCCATCCGACGCCAGCGCGCAATTTCCCGACGACGATAACAATCGTCTCTGTCCGCATGGGGCGCAATGCCTCAACAGAGTCATTTTGAGGTCGTTGGGTTTTAGCACGACATTGCTGCATGTTTCTAGGGCATGTATGTGCTGATTTTTGCTATTTAACCTGATATTGCACGGTATATGACCTTGAAATGACTTGCAACTGACCGATGTTCTAACTAGCTACCAAGGGCGAAAGGAAACAGCCATGAGCAAGGAAAAAGTCGTTCTCGCATATTCCGGTGGTCTTGATACATCCGTATGTGTCAAGTGGCTCCAGGACGAGAAGAATCTCGATGTCGTTTGTGTCTGCGGCAACGTGGGCCAGGAAGAGACCGGACTGGATGCCAAGAAGCAGAAGGCGCTCGACCTGGGCGTTCTCGATTGCCAGGTGCTCGACCTGCGCGACGAGTTCTCCGATGAATTCCTGACCAAAGCCATCGCAGCAAACTCCATGTATGAGAACAAGTATCCGCTGCTCTCCGCCCTGTCTCGCCCGCTGCTTGCCAAGAAGCTTGTTGAGGTCGCCCACGAGTTTGGCGCGACCTACGTCGCCCACGGCTGCACCGGCAAGGGTAACGACCAGGTCCGTTTTGAGGCCGCCGTCAAGGCCCTCGACCCCGAGCTCAAGGTTATCGCCCCGGTTCGCGAGTGGGACCTGAAGTGCCGTCCCGACGAGGTCGCCTATGCCCACGCCCACAACGTGCCGGTTCCCGAGGGTGCCAACGACAACCCCTACTCCATCGACGACAACCTGTGGGGTCGTGCCATTGAGTGCGGCCACCTGGAGGATCCCTGGAACGAGCCGCTCGACGACGCCTGGGTTATGACCAAGAACCCCGAGGACACGCCGGACACCCCGACCTACACCGAGATTGAGTTTGAGGCCGGCAAGCCCGTCGCCGTCGACGGTAAGAAGATGAAGCTCTCCGAGATCGTCATCGCCCTCAACAAGATTTCCGGCGACAACGGCTTTGGCCGTCTCGATCTGGTCGAGGATCGTCTGGTGGGCCTCAAGAGCCGCGAGTGCTACGAGGTTCCCGGCGCCCTGACGCTCATCACCGCCCACAAGGCGCTCGAGGACATCTGCGTCGAGGGCGACCTGCTCAAGACCAAGATCAAGCTCGAGCAGGATTGGGCCACCGCCGTGTACAACGGCCAGTGGTACAGTCCGCTCAAGAACGCGCTCGATGCCTTTATGGCCGATACCCAGAAGTTCGTGACCGGCACCGTCCGCCTGAAGTTCTTTAAGGGCAACTGCCATGTCGTCGGCCGCAAGAGCCCCTTCAGCCTCTACGACTACGGTCTGGCTACCTACGACCGCGACACCACGTTTGACGAGAAGGCCAGCGCCGGCTTTATCGAGATCGATACGCTGTCGCTCAAGACGTGGGCAAAGGTCCAGGGCCCCAGCTCTGCTGCCGCCCAGGCCTAGCGCCTCCTTCCCTTTGGTATCCGCGCGGCCCATCCGCGTGATACATAACGGGCGCACGGGGTCCCTACCTTTCGTTATGCTTGCTGACACTTCTTAACATCGGTGGCCCCTACGTTCCGCCCGCATATATGACGCCGCGTCTGCGGCTGAGTCCGAGCCCCGCCGGGGTTGTCCGGCGGGGCTCCTTCTATCAATTTGGCGGCTCTGCGCCTATATATATGAGGAGTATCCATTATGTTCAATGCTATCGCGCATGCTTTACTTGCCCTCGCGCCCGAGTTCGATGCTGCAAGGGTCGAGGACGTTCCCATGAGCCTGAAGGCCTGGGTCGATGGCTCGCAGGGCAACATCCGGAGGGAGACGTTGGGCGCCAAGTGCCTGGTGCGTCACTTCTTTGCAAATTAGCTACATGGCCCCGCGCACGGTGGGGAATATGTAAAACTGGCGGTTGAAAAATCGCTTTAGCGACATGGCGCATTGCTTAGGGCGCTTGTTTTGGTATTTGGAGAAAGGGGACGGTTCCATGGCTCTTTGGGGCGGTCGTTTTGAGGCGGGCGTGGCCGAGGTCACGCAGGAGTTTGGCGCGTCGCTGCCGGTCGACAAACATCTCTATAAGCAGGATATCGCCGGCTCTAAGGCGCATGCCAAGATGCTGGCGGCCCAGGGCATCATCAGTGCCGAGGACGAGCAGGCGATTGCCAAGGGCCTGACCGGAATCGAGCAGGATATCGATGCCGGCAACTTCACCTTCGATATCAACGACGAGGACATTCATATGTCCATAGAGAGCGAACTGACGCGCCGCATCGGCGAGGCCGGTAAGCGCTTGCATACCGGGCGTTCGCGCAACGACCAGGTGGCGACCGATACGCGCCTGGGCGTCAAGGCGCTGGCCAAGGAACTCATGGAGGCCAATCTTGAGCTGCGCCATGTGCTGGTGGATACGGCCAAGAAGTACGACAAGGTGATTCTGCCTGGCTACACGCACATGCAGCATGCTCAGCCCGTGCTCCTGTCGCATCATCTGCTGGCGTATTCCTGGATGTTCGCGCGCGACTTTACACGCCTGAAGGCCGCCTTTGATGCCGCCGACAACTGCCCGCTGGGTGCTGCCGCGCTTGCCGGTACGAGCTATCCGCTCGATCGCCAGATGACGGCTGCCGAACTTGGCTTTGCGGGTGTGATTCCCAACTCGCTCGATGCGGTTTCCGACCGTGATTTCCTGCTCGATCTGCATTATGCCGGCTCCGTCATGGCCATGCACCTGTCGCGTCTTTCCGAGGAGATCGTGCTGTGGTCGAGCTCCGAATTTGGCTTTATCACGCTTTCCGACTCGTACTCCACTGGCTCGTCCATCATGCCGCAGAAGAAGAATCCCGACTTTGCCGAGCTTATCCGCGGCAAAAGCGGCCGTGTGTATGGCAACCTGGTGCAGCTGCTCGTGACCATGAAGGGCCTGCCGCTTGCTTATAACAAGGACTTGCAGGAGGACAAGGAGGGCGCGCTCGATACCGCCCATACGCTCATGCAGTGCCTGTCGGTTATGGCCGGTATGATTTCGACTTGGGCCGTCAACGAGGATGCCATGGCGCGCGAGTGCGGCGTGGGTCACCTTGCCGCCACCGATGTTGCCGATTACCTGGCTAAGCGTGGTCTGCCGTTCCGCGAGGCTCATGCCGTGGTGGGGCATCTGGTCCTGATGTGTGAGAAGCGCGGCTGCAATCTTGAGGACCTGCCGTTTGAGGTGTTCCATGAGGCAAGCCCGCTCTTTGAGCGCGACATTACCGAGGCGCTCGACATCCCGTCGATTGTCGCCGCGCGCACGACCGAGGGCGGCACCGCCCCTGCCGCCGTTGCCGTGCAGCTTGATCGCGCCGAGGCACAGCTCGTGGCTGACGAGGGTGTGTTTGGGTCACTGACTAAGGTCGTCGAGATGGGCCACGGGGTAAAGTAGGGATTTGGCTGAAGCCGTTTTGGCCATTTATTGATAAATCGTTTTCACTTTACGGGCGCCTGCTGATGTGGGCACCCGTATTTTGTTGCTATGGGGGAGGGGCTTGTCGAGAACTTCTGTAGGACCTTTGGGCAGGTTGTGAAGGGGTTACGTTCGCGGGCGGCAACCGACCGCCTGCTCTGTTCGATGCGGTTGATGGGCGGTCGGATGGTACTCTAATCGGGCTTCGAAACAGAAGTGACACATATGGAGCGCTTTAATAAATTGCAACGTTTCAATAAACAGCTTTTTGTTTAACTGCAGCTAAAACTCTGTTACGATGCAGTCCAGGCGGGTGCCGGAATGGGACTTGGGCACGCGCGAACCTACTTGAAAGGCTACTTTTATGGCTATCGAGAAGACCTTCATCATGATTAAGCCCGACGCCGTGCGCGATCGCAAAATCGGCGAGATTGTTGCTCGCATTGAGCGCAGCGGTCTTGTCATCGAGCGCATGGAGATGACCACGCTCGAGCGCGCTACCGTCGAGGAGCACTACGCCCATCTGGCCGACAAGCCCTTCTTTGGCGGTCTCTGCGACTTTATGACGAGCGGTCCGGTCGTCAAGATGGTCGTTTCCGGTCTCTCTGCTGTTGCTAAGATGCGTACCCTCATGGGCGCTACCAACCCGCTTGAGGCTGCTCCTGGTACCATCCGCGGCGACTTTGCCGTCGATGTCAACGCCAACGTGATCCACGGCTCCGACTGCCTGGAGAACGCCGAGATTGAGATCAAGCGCTTCTTTGGCTAAACCAGCTTTGACTCCTTAAAGCTGTTAGCGTGTGGCTTGGGCGCCGCGGAACTCCATTTTATTCCAAAATCTATGCAGGGGCCCGCTCGGTCATGTGTTCCGAGCGGGCCCCTGCTGTTAGCTTGTGGCACTGAATAGTTTAGGCTTCGTCGACGATCTTAAGGCCGCGCGTGTGATCGATCTCGTTGAGGAGGTTAACGCGACGCTCGTGACGACCACCCTCAAACTCGGCGTCGAGCCACTCGTCGACGATCATCTTGGCGAGCTCGGAGCCCACGACGCGGGCGCCAAAGGCGAGCACGTTGGTATTGTTGTGCATGCGAGAGAGCTTGGCGCTGAAGGGCTCGGAGCACACAACGGCGCGTACGCCCTCGACCTTGTTGGCAGCCAGGCTAATCCCGACACCGGTGCCACAGATGAGGATGCCCAGGTCGACGTCGCCGTTGGCAACGGCCTTACCCACCTTGTAGCCGGCGATGGGGTAGTCAAAGCTCTCGGAGGTGTCGGTGCCAAAGTTCACGACCTCGCAGCCGCGCTCCTTCAGGTGCTCGGAAATGATGTTCTTGAGCTCGACGGCGGCGTGGTCGTTACCGATACCGATCTTCATGGATGGTTCCTCTCTGGTCTGTGCGGCGCAAATGCTAAAGGTGTTTACCGCGTTCGACTGCATGATAGCGCGACTTTTGCGTAAACGCTCGGGCGTTTTTTGGTCAAACGCTTTAGCATGCAACAAGACCGGCTTCTCGTGAATGAATGTCGTCAGTTTGCGCTTGAGCGCCGTCTGCCGGAACCATGGTTGCGGTTTTTGATGCATTGTTATCAAATAAAAGAACTAATTATTTTCGAGAGCCCAGTCCGTTATACAAGTAGGAGATACCTATGCCTACCGATTCCCTTCGTGATGCCGCGTTTTGCGATGTTTTGAACCGCGAGCTTGTCTGTGCGCTCGGCTGCACCGAGCCCATTGCCGTTGCCTATGCAGCGGCACTGGCGAGCCAGACGCTCGGTTGCGAGCCCGATCATATGGACGTTGCCTGCTCGGGCAACATCATCAAGAACGTTAAGAGCGTGACCGTGCCCAACTCGGGTGGTATGCACGGTATTGAGGCGGCAGCCGTGCTGGGTGCCGTGGGTGGCGACGCTAAGAGCGCTCTCGAGGTGCTCGAGAGCGTTAACGATGAAGACCGTGCACGCGTGGCCGAGCTCCTCGCCGACGCCGGCTACTGCGATGTGTCGCTTGTCGAAGGTGTGCCCAACCTCTACATCAAGGTGACTGCGACGGCCGGGGGCCATACCGCGGTCGTCGAGATTACCGATCACCACACTAATGTCACGTGCCATACCCTCGATGGTATTCCGGTATGCGGCAAGTCGGCGGGGGAGTGTGCCGCCTGCGCCGAGCGCGTGGTGGCCGAGCGTGCGGCGGATAAGGCCGATACCCCTATGAGCATTGAGTCCATCATCGACTTTATCGAGGACGGTGACATTGAGGACGCCCGCGCTGCCGTTGAGCGTCAGATTGAGCTGAACGGCGCGATCAGCGCCGAGGGCCTGGCGCACACTTGGGGTGCCGAGG
>CALLRY010000326.1:0-1373 GCA_938014285.1 uncultured Collinsella sp.
TCGAGGGCATCACCGGACGGGCCTTCGCGGTGCGCCTCACGATACGCCGCGGCGGCCGCTTCCTCTTCCGCAGTATGTCCACAGCCACCGCAGCCGCAGGTACAGGGCTCGGAACCATCGCAAGTGCAAGGCTCTCCCGTGTCGGGGCAAATATCGTGAGACATGGCAACTCCAATCGTCTAGGCGAGTAACTCGGCCGCCGCAAACTCCTCGGGCGTATTGACGTTCTCGAAGCAGAGCGTCGAGCCGCGGCCTTAACGATCTGCGGCTCATCCATATAACCAGCCTGAACGCGATTGATCAGGCAGCGAATGCGCTGGCGGTCGCAGGCGAGCAGCTCATGAGCGACCGGCGCACACGCGTCACGGCGCCAGACGGCGCAAAGCGGCTCAATCCCCCGCTCCTCGCGCGGGACGCACACATCGAGTGCCTCGGCCTCAACACGATCGGCAAGCGCGCCGATGAGTTCCGGCGAGACAAACGGCATATCGCAGGCGACGATCGCCACGAGAGGAAGCCGAGCCGCAGCCAGCGAGCTCGCGATGCCGCGCATGGCGCCCGCCGGCCCCTCAAGGTCCGACACTATTCGCGGCACCAGGCCGCCAAACGCGCGCTCCTCAAGGTAGACAAGCTCGCTGGGACGCGAAGTCGTCACGACCAACTCGCCGGCAACTGGCGCCAGCCGACCCAGTACGCGTTCGATGAGCGGCTCGCCGCAAAACGCCATGCGAGCCTTATCGCAGCCCATGCGCGAGGACAGCCCGCCCGCTTGGACGACACAAGAAAGATCGGCACGTCTTACGGTAGTCATACGGCAAAACACCTCCATCGGCATGCTCGAAACCCGGTGCACGAAGCTAAATACAGCCACCGAAATAGCAGCGCTACGAAAAGCTCGTGCAAAAACAAAACAGCGCCTTTGCGGCACGCAGTAAGACCGCGAGCACAAAAGCGCTGGTAGCGTATGGCGGGAACGTATGTGAATCGAACACATCCAAGACGTTTTGCACGCCTCGCAACGGTTTTGAGGACCGCGGAGCCCACCGGAGCCCATCCGTTCCCAAGTGCGGCGGTATTTTACCAAACCGAGCAGGCCCCATCCCAAAAAGACGAACAAGAAGTTGCGGTGGAATAGTTCCTGGTTTTGCTGACAAAGCCTCCAACTAGGAACTATTTCACCGCAACTGAGGAGGCGGGGCGGTATGACCGATCTAGCGCAGGGAGCGCAGGCCGCCGGCGTCCTTGTCGAGCACCGTAAAGCGCACGGCATCCAGGTGCTCCAAGATGCTGATGGCACGCTTGCGCGACACACCCAGCGACTCGCGCAGTACGCTCGTGGTGGCAGCGCCGCCGGCTGCCTCAATGGCGGCGGC
>CALLRY010000327.1:0-9080 GCA_938014285.1 uncultured Collinsella sp.
GATGTCCATCACCGAGGACATTGAGGTCATCCGTCATTACGTCGATATCGCCGACGGCATCGCCATTCCCGGTGGCCCGGATGTCAATCCCAAACGTTGGGGCGATGATCGACCCTACGACCCCACCCTCTGCTGCGAGATCCGTGATAGTTTTGAGTTCAAGCTGGTCGACGAGGTGCTCCGCGCCAAAAAGCCGCTCTTTACCACCTGCCGCGGCACGCAGCTGCTCAACGTCGCCACCGGCGGCACCCTGTGCATGGACGTGCCGAGCCTGGGCGCTCGCGAGGGCCGCACGCAGTGGCGCCATACCCACGTGCTCAACGACCCTGTGCATCCCGTCGAGGTCGTGCCGGGCTCGCTGCTGGAGCGCGCGGTTGGCGGGCACAGGCTGATCCAGACCAACTCGGCACATCACTGCTGCGTCGATCGTCTGGGTAAAAGCACGCGCTTGGTCGCCAAGGCAACCGACGGCGTTCCCGAGTGCATCGAAGTCGAAGGCCAGCCTTTCTGCTTGGGCGTGCAATGGCATCCCGAGTACACGTGGATGACGCTCGAGACCGACTTTAACCTGTGGAAGTCGTTTGTCGAGGCAGCGGCCAAGGTAAAGCAGGCCCGCTAGCTCGCGAACCACTCAGGTTAAAGCCTCCTAAGCCAGGGGGGGGCGGACACCAGCTACGGTGCCCGCCCCCCCCTGAATTTGATATGCGCGGTCCACTAGCCCGTCAGGCAATTTCAATCACTTCATCGCATGCCGAAATAAGCACAGGGTCGTGCGTAGCGATGACCGTGATATGTCGCCCCTTTCTTTCCTTAAGGATTTCGATAAACGCCAGCTTGCTTTGGCTGTCAAGTGCAGATGTCGGCTCATCAAACATCATCACGTCCGGGTTTTTCAGCAGCTGGCGAATAATCGCTATTTTCTGTTTTTCCCCTCCTGAAATATTGTTCTGCCTATCGTCCAGCTCGACATCAAGTCCACCACTTGAATCGACCATCTTTTTAAGCCCCATTCTCTCAATGAGGCTCTCAAGGTCACGCTCTTCAGCGCTTCTGCAGCAAAGAGTTAAATTGTCCCGTATCGACCCTTCGGTCAGGGGCGGCTCCTGCTCCGTAATCCCGATATTGCGCTTTCGCAGCGCATAACGGTCCAGAGAGCTCAGGGGCTTGCTGTTAATCCAAATATCACCCTTGCAGTTTTCTGGATCGCAACCGCTTATCACATCCAGCAGCGTGCTCTTACCGGAACCGTTCGACCCAACGATTGCGTATACCTTTCCTTTTTCTAAAGAAGCCCGAATGTCTCCGAACGCGGTCTTTACAGACCCCGGATAGCTATATGCCAGCTCGGAACAGTTCACCTCGTAAACATCATCGAGGATAATGTCCCCGTTTGAGTCCTCGGGCATGTCCAGCAAGCGCCGCAAACGCTCGTAGGATACCTTTGACGTTTGATAGTCCTTGCCCAGCGCAAGGAAGAATTCAATAGCCGAAGAATAATAGGAGTAATAGCTTAGCGCCGTCATAAGATAGCCGGGCAGCAAATTGCCGTCGAGAACTTCCTTTGCGCCCAGGATCAAGATTCCACCCTGTGCCAAAGATGTGACGGCAGTGTTGGCAAACGTAAAGGTCGCATTAATTTGCTGGTTCTGATAAACGAAACGATATAGCTCTGCAAAAGAGTGCTCAAGCCTTTGCTTGAAAAGCTCGAATAGAACATGTCTGCGGATAAATTGTGCGTTGCTAAGCTGCTTCTCCAGATCGGAAAAGAATCGAGCCTCCTGCTCTTGAGCCTCGAAACTTCTTGCGAACAAACACTTTTTGAAAAGCGAATAGACCGCGCCACCTATTATGCCCAGAGCCATACACAGCATTGCCAGGTGACCGTTTATGGTCGCCAGGACAACAAACACCACAAGCAACGTCACTATATTGCTCACGCTTTGGACACTTGCGTTTATAACAAATATCACCAAATCGTTAGCGTCATGATTAATCTGTTGGTTGTAATAGGAGGCATCAAAATTAGAAAAGAAGGCCCGTGGTAGCCTTTGAACGTGACTTATCACCTCTTCATTCAATGCAAATCCCACATGTGTTTGCAGATCGACATAGACCAGCTCACTGACGCAATTCAAACCGGCTCGCATAATACCCAGCGCTGCTATCTCAGCGCCGATGGCGATTTCCCCATCTCGCGCGACACCGACAAAGTTGTTGACCAGTTGCCCCGTCAGAAAAGGAATTGCGAGACCAACCACAAGCGAGAGCAGGCACATTAGAAGATAGGTTATATACTTTGGATTCTTGATTATTGTTCTTGCGCAGAGATTAAACATGAGCTGAATCCAGTTCCGAAAGCAATCGCTGAGCCTTCTCGGTCAAAATCATTCGTTGGCGCACCTGATACCTTTGAGATACGCACTGTTTTGACCCTCCATGAAGAGCGTGATTAGGGCAGCCTCCCATGCATGAGGGATAGGCAAAACACTCTTCACACTCATGATCGCTCGGCTCATAGTTTAGCCATTGGACCAGCTGAGCATTCATCCTCGGCCCTTCGGCAAGTGTGCCGACGGAGCGTTCACGCATCCCGATTTCATCCCAACATTTATAAAGGTAGCCCTCCGGATCCACTACAAATGACCCTGCACAAACAGCGCCACATATAGCCGGATTAAAGCGCACCGTCAGGTCAACGTAGAACCCCCTATCAACGGCATGGCTATAAAAGTCCAGCTCCTCCTCAGAAAATGCCTCCATCGAAAAACAACTACTGTCGCTTGGGCACGTATCATTGATATTGTCGACAGGCGCTAGGTAGAATCCCACCTTGTTTTTAAGGCCCTTTTCCTCGAGCGCATCCAGCAAATCGCCAGCACCGACAATGTTATGGGCATCGACATTGCACCTGATAGAAATATCTAACAGATGGGTGACTTTAGAAACGTTGTCTAGAATCGCATCGTATGTCGGCTGTCCGTTCCGCAAGATTCGCCGGGAATCATGATCTTGTCGAGAACCGTCCAAAGTCACCTGAGCCATCTTGACGTCACAAGCCGCGAGAGCCGCAGCCACTTCTGGCGTCAGAAGATACCCATTTGTGACAATGGATGCTGCATAGGAACACTCCGGATTAAGGACCCCCTTTATACGCTCTGTGAGTCGCTGAATTCTATCGACTTGTAGCAGCGGCTCTCCACCATACCAACTGATGTCAAACTCGCTCAGTCCCCGTGAACGCTCTTTCACAAATGAAACAAGTCGGTCTTCGACCTCCGGAGTCATTGTCGTTTTGCGTTGCCCTTTTTCATAACAGTATGGGCAACAGAAGTTGCACTCCAATGTCGGGGCTATCGTCATGCCGAGAGAGCGATCAGAAAACCGAACAAGACGGCCTATCGCCTTCATTTCCTCCTTTTCGTCACGATCATCTTCTAACAGCATTCCTCCTTGAAGCAACGCTTCGCGCAATTCATCTGGCTCCCATTCGCTTCCCGATACCATGCGGCACATTCATTCTGCATGCTGCTTATCTAACGAAAGGATCGCACCGGTCTTCGCATTCATCACCAGCGTCCTTTCGCCACGGGTTTCAATCAGGTTGTATTGAGACGGTCTCATATGTTTATCCCTCACAAACAATCAAAGAAATCTCGACCGCAATCGGTCGACGGTAAAGCAGATGGCAAAAACGCTTGCTACGTTTATTAGGCAGTCAATTAGAATCGAAATGCATTGACTATTCCCCAACGGGGTCACGCCACAAATCCACATGAGCATCGA
Source organism: uncultured Collinsella sp. (assembly GCA_938014285.1). Classification (GTDB taxonomy): domain Bacteria; phylum Actinomycetota; class Coriobacteriia; order Coriobacteriales; family Coriobacteriaceae; genus Collinsella. Next base: position 3,784 of record CALLRY010000327.1, read on the forward strand.
GGCTGGAAGCGGAAGCATGGAATTGGCCCCGAGCTGTATGTAGATCGCCACGACGTTGACAAGCAACAGCATGCCAATCGGACCGAAGCCGGACCCAAAATAGGAAACAACAATTACGCAAGAAACCACGTATGCAAGGCAGGCAGCGGCAGCAAGAACAAGTCGATAGCAAAATACATGCAGGTTGAAATACTGCTGAGCATACAAAACGATCGCGCAGTTAAGACAGTACAAAACGACACTCGACAGGATAAACGCGCCCAAAAGGGCAAAAGAAGACAGCACCACTCGCGCAACGATAGCGCACACACGCTTCCCTCCCCGAGCCTCCGACAACCCCCACGGTTCCTCAATAAAGCCCGAACTGACAAAGCGCGGCACAATGCAAGCCGCGATGAACGGAAAGAACAATGCATGAGCCAACGGGGCTACGTTGAACAGCAGACCGCGAAAAACCTCTGCATTACCAAATAGAAGGACATCCTCTGCCGACAGCAGAAGCGTCGGGTCTGGAAAAAGCCCAAGAAACTGTTCTCACGGAGGCTACAGAACCACATCGGGAAAGAATTAAGCTGCAATACCACTATGCACGCATAAATTACCAGGATTAAAGCGTACATCCATTTGCTCACATGCTTCAATTCTGACTGGAGAAGTCTTTTAATCTGACGAGCCATTGAGCACACCCCCAGCGCGAAAGCTCAAGAGAGCGTAAATCAATACCGATAGACAGCTGGCTGCCACGCCATATCCCAGAAGCGTCAGCTGCCCCATATCGCTATACCCAAGGGCACATCCGACTCCAAGGTACGGCCCCGGAAGAAAGAAGATCCATCGCAAGGACGGTATGGGTGTCTGAAGGTAAGTTCCGTAGAGCGTCAAGCTCATGACAAATCCGATTATTACCACAGCCCCGCTCAATACGGCGCTGCCTGTAATCCGATAGATGGTCACCGTCTCCAACGCAACCGATATCACCAATACGGCGTTAATCATCATCGCGGGCAAAAATGCAGCCAGCATGCTATACGCATAGTTTTGCCCTCCACGTGTTATCGCTATTGCAAACAGAAGAAGGCAAAGCGCACTATATGCTGCGCCAATTATTAAAGCAGACGAAAGTACATGTGCCAGAGCCCCGTTAAAGCAGGCAAGACCTCTTGCTGAAGAAATTCGGTATCCCTCTTCATAGCCGCGCTCCTGTAAAATCGCCAGGCAAACGATGAGCGGAACGAACAGAGAGGTGCCGGCAAAAGCACTGCGCACAAGGGACTCATCGGGTGCAGAAGGATCGATTACATTCCAGCAGAAGCCAATATCCTCCCCAAAAACGCTATTGCCAAAGGCGAGCAACGTTGTTCCGTTTTTTAGAAAGATGCCGAAGAGAAGGCCGAACGCCAGCATAAGCGCAAGACCAAACTTCGCCGGAAACATCCTGTGCAAACGCATCATATCTGCCTTTATGGGATGGATCGCCCGCTTCATAGCGAGACCGCCTTCATCAAGCGCCTGTAATACTCTTTTAGGGACGACGCCTCATCCCTTATGACGTCCATCGATTCCTTTTTCAGCAGTTCGCCGTCATGAAGAAACAGGCAGCTTGTTGCAACCGATGCCAACTCATCCAAATCATGGCTAGAGATGAGCATGGTCTTACCCTGTTCTCGATTCAATCGACCGATAAGGGCCCATATACTCTCGATGCCCAGCGGGTCCAACCCGTTTGCTGGCTCATCAAAAATAAGCAGATCAGTGTCACCCAACAAAGCCGTAGCTATATCCAGCCGCCGTTTCATTCCCAGAGAAAAACTGCTCACGCTCTTTTTCTCTTCGACGTCCAGCCCGACTAGGCTCAAAACGCGAGGAATCTCACGATTCGCATCAAGCCCCCATTCCAAACATCGGATTTGGAGATTCTCAACCGCACTGAGGGATTGGTATGCTCCGCTGGAATCTGGCACATAGCCGACACGCGTCCGCATCAAGCCAAGCTCTCTTTTTGATTTGCCTCCAAAGAGCTCCACGCTCCCCGACGATGGCTCGCAGAGGCCCAAGACGATTTTAATAAGCGTGCTTTTGCCCGCACCGTTTGCACCGACAAGGGCACAGAGCTCAGACTGATGCACCTCGAAGGAAACGTCATGCAAAACGCACCGTTTCCCGTAGCGCTTTGACACCTTTGATAGCTTTATCGCTGATGCACTCATTGGCCTCCCGTTCTGCTTGATAGCAAAACCGCTGCTGCCAGACTGTCGCCTGGCAGCAGCCGCAACTGCTAGAGATTAACTAAACAGAAGTTTTTGCTGCAGTTATTGACGCAAGTGCGTGCTCCACAGAATGTCTTGCAGTAACCGTTGCACCCACCACCGGGGTCCACATAACTCGGTTTGACAATCCAGCTCATATCGTTCCTCCTTTCTATTATCGCTTTTACTTTGTGTTATTGTTTATCGATAACTTATATTTGTCAAGATAATTTAAAGAGATGGGGCCCGCGCTAGACACGGGCCCCATCACACCAATATCTCGTTTTAGCTGCTCGCTATATGCTACTCGTCGCTCAAATCTACAGCAAAGACTGATGTCGGAAGCGACGACTCATTGCCTCCACCATTCCGCATCTGTCTCACGACATTTTTTGCACGCTCAACAATAAGCTCCTCAAGCTCTTTCTCACTCACCCGCCGAATAATATCTCCCGGTTGACAGTCAAGTTCATCGCAAATATCGAGAAGCGTCTTAAGGCGAATAGCTTTAATTTTTCCGTTTCTTAGCTTAGAAATATTAGCCGGAGTATGCCCCGTGGCACGAATCAGATCAGCACTGGTCTTTCCGGTCTTAAGCAGCTGCGTCTCAAGCTCGATGATGAGATAGCTCATGCTTCCTCCTACACAAGCTCGTCAGACTGCTCTTGGAGCAGCGAGGCATAACTCCAGATCACCGAGATACACAGACAGACAGCCGCGCCGATAAGCGACCCCGCATCAAAGGCAACGCCTTGGCAAATCTCAATAACGAAGGAATGAGGCACGACGTAAAGCTCCAGCCCACCAATGGTAAGATTGACCGATCCGTAGGCACCAATAAGCGAAACCGCGGCGTTAACAGCAAAGGCAAGCGCAAGAACACGGATAAGCCGCACATGCGTCTTGGTAAAGGGCGAGACGCCTCGCGAGATGTTACGGCTGATCCCACACAGAACGACAAGCGAAATACCCACGACGAGTGCCAGGCACAGTCCGCTTGGGATAACGATGCACCCGCCATCGAGAAGCGTCACGACGCCGAAAGAATCGACAGAAGCAACGTTTGCAACCGCATACCAGATCACGTAAACAACCAACGCGGCAAAAGCGACGAGCATCCCTGCAAAAACGGCTGCCATGCAAAAGCCAAGCTTCCTGATATTTTCGCCCGCTTTGGCCATACGCTGAACGCTGTTAGACATACACTCACCCTCATCGACTCTATCGTTATTCGAACAGTTTATCGAACAACGATATTGATTGCATGCGGAAAGCCCCGCCAGTGCGCATAGCCCATTCACTAATCAGAAGGGGTGAGAGTGGATTTTTGGACACGTATCGAACGAGAGTGGATAATCTCCCACTTCGAGGCCACCACCGGGCCTAAAACGGGAGATTATCCACTCTCATAGTCATCAAGGCTCGCAAGCTCTTATTCGGCCGCCTCGCGCAGGGCCGACATCGTAGCCGCATATTGCTGCTGCAGCGCATGCATCCCCTCGCGAGCGCCGTCAACGGCATCGGCACCGCGCAGTGCTTCGGTTACCACGACCGCCGGCTCGTACAGATTATCGAATCCCAGGTTCTGGCTCACGCCCTTGAGCGTCTCCCGCCGCCATGGCGGCCTCCAGCTTGTCCATGCTCTCGTCATCCAAAAACTTGAGGGCAAAGCGGGCGAGCATTTCCCCGCCCATCAGCCGAGCGCACGCGTCATCATAATTGGCGCCGATCTTCTCATACGCCTCACGCATGGAAATCATGGATTAAAAACTCCTTTGGTCAAACTAAATCGTGGGAAACGCGACGACGTCAGCGGGGCGTGCCAACGTCTCGGCAATTTGGTCTTGCACATCGAGCAGACAATCGAGCAGCAGCGGGTTAAAGGTGCCGCACTTACCGTCCAGGATCATCTGAATTGCCTCCTTGTGCGGGATAGCGTCCTTGTACACGCGCACGCTCGTCAGAGCATCGTACACGTCGGCCACCGAAACCACCTGTGCGGCAATGGGAATTTCGTCGCCCTTAAGGCCATCGGGATAACCCTTGCCGTCCCAGCGCTCGTGATGCCAACGCGCAATCTGGTACGCATATTCCATAAGCGCATTGCCGGCGTGATGGCTACCCAGCTCAAGCAGCATGTCGGCGCCGATTGTGGTATGCGTCTTCATAATCTCGAACTCCTCGGGCGTAAGGCGCCCGGGTTTGTTGAGAATCGCATCGTCAATCGACATCTTGCCGATATCGTGCAGCGCCGAAGCCAGGGCAATCGTGGAGCGCTCCTCATTGTCAAGGGAAATGGTGTCGCTACGCTGGACCAGACAGCCAAGCAGCAGCTCGGTCAGCTTTTCGATGTTCGTAACGTGCCTGCCGCTCTCGCCGTTGCGAAGCTCCATGACGCCAGCCATGATGTCGATGAGCATGCGACTGTTCTTGACACGCTCGTTGTACTGCTGGGACAGCAGGCTCGTCAGGCGGCGCTGTTTGGCGTATAGGCGGATGGTGTTGCTTACACGGCGGCGCACGACACGGGAGTCAAACGGGCGGTTGATATAGTCCGAGGCGCCCAGCTCGTACGCGCGCAGAACCATATCATCGGAATCTTCGCTCGAAATCATGATGACAGGCAGATTGTCACTAACCGATCGGCGCGACAGACCGGCCAGCACCTCAAAGCCGCTTATGCCCGGCATGACAATATCCAGCAGCACGAGCGACAACTCATCACCATAGCGGTCGACCATGTCGAGCGCCGTACGACCGTTGTCGGCCTCGAGGATGCAATACTCGTCTCGGTTCATCTCGGAGTCATCGACAATAAGTACCAAAGGCTTTTCGCTTTGGAAGGCCTCGATGGAATCGGCATCGGTCACGACCGTACCGGCTTTTGCCTTAGCGCGGCTCAGTAACTGGACAGCGCGGCCAACGCCCTCATCGACCGTCTCGCCATGAATGCGAACGCCACCAACACATGCCGTCAAGCTCACGTACTCATGGCCCGGAATAATCGTGGAACGAACGGCATCGGACACCTGATGCAGGCGACGGGTGAAG
>CALLRY010000328.1:0-9104 GCA_938014285.1 uncultured Collinsella sp.
AAGTTGAACGTCAGATTGTCCAAATGCGGCCCGCGCAGCGTCGAGCCGTTACGCGGTTTGGTAAAACAGCGTAACTCTAAAGCTCCGTTACTTCAACGTTGTTGAAGATCTCATCCCAGCGGTCCATGACCAGGTGGCCGGTCTTGGGATCCATGGCGTTGAGCTTGCCGCAGGTATTGGCGGTCTTGAGCACCGTGACGTCGTCGGCGCCAGCAGCAATGGCATGCGCAAAGCCGGCGATGGTCGAGTCGCCGGAACCCGTCGCGTTCACCGCCGCAATCGCGGGCGTCTTGGCGCGGAACGCACGACCCTCATGGAAGCCCACCGAACCGGCAGCGCCCATCGAAACGACAACCCAGGGAATACCGGCAAAGCGGCCATCGGCGGCAAGCGCCTCGCGCAGGGCATCGACATCATCAGTCGTAAAGGACGTACCCAGCAGGCCGTTAATCTCGGTCAGGTTGGGCTTTACGAGCTCAGGCTTGGCATCGGACTCCAGCGCGGCCTCCAGCGATGCACCCGAGGTGTCGAGCAGCACCTTGGCGCCCGCCTCCTCGGCGATCTTGACGAGCTCGGCATAGTAGCCGGCATCGACACCACGCGGCAGCGAGCCCGAAAGCGTCACAACGTCCGCCTTCGCTGCAAGCTCGGCAAACTTGGCCGTAAAGGCCTCGAGCTCGGCCGGGGCGATCTGCGGGCCGCTCTCCAAAAGCTCGGTCTGATTACCCTCGTGCAGGATATTCAGGCAAATGCGCGTCTCACCGGCGATGGGCACAAATTCGTTCTTGACGCCGTCGGCATCCATAAGCTCGGCCATATAGGCACCCATGTGGCCGCCGAGCAGACCGGTCGCGAGCACATCGTCGCCCAACTGCAGCAACACACGGCTCACGTTAAGGCCCTTGCCGCCAGCGGTCTTTTCGGGCGTCACACGGTTAACATCGTCGATGACCAGCTTGTCGAGCTGATAGCGCGTATCAATCGACGGGTTCATGGTAACGGTCAGAATCATATTGAACTCCTGTTCCGGGGCGGCATGACCCACCCCAAACATACGATAGCTCGTTAAAGGATCTCGATCTCAAAGCCGCGGGCAACGGTCTCCCCCGGCTTGGCAACCAGGCAGCCACGCTTGTGCTCCAGAATATCGTCCTCGTCGGAGCAGGTGGACAGACCACCCCACGGTTCCGCGGCCACAAAGTCGCCCTCGGGCTTGCTCCACACAATCAGGTATGGCATATCGGGGAACGTCAGGCGCACGCCCTTGTCCTCGGTTTTCTTGGTCAGCGTAACCACGTGGCTCTCGAGCACGTCAAAGATGGTCTCCGCGAAGTCAAAGAGTTCATGGGTAAGCGGCAGGTTCTGGCCAATCATGGGGTTCTTGCTGCGATGCTCAACATCAATCAGGCCCGTCGAAGGAACGGCAGTACAGAGCTCGGCGGCCTCGCGCTGCTCAAAACGGAGCTCGTAGTCGTCATAGGACTCGCCCTCGTCAAGCGGGCACTTAAAGCCAGGGTGACCGCCCACAAAGAACGGCATGTCCTCGGTGCCCTCATTGGTCACCTCGTACGACACGGCCACCTTCTCCGCATCGATCGTGTAACGAGCAACGATCTTAAACGGATACGGGTACTGCTCGAGCAACTCAGCATGGTCGGCAGAGCTTAGGCTCAGCGCAACCATGTTGTCGCTCTGTTCCTCGAGCTTCCACTCCTGTTTGCGCGCAAAGCCGTGGCGGGCGAGCTTAACCTCGCGGCCGCCCATGGTCATTGCGTGACCGTCACGAAGGCCGCCGCAGATCGGGAAGCAAATAGGTGCCTGGCCCGACCACACCGCCGGATCACCCTGCCACAGATACTCGCGACCGTCGGCCACAATTGAGGTGAACGAACCGCCCGCCGTGCTCAGTGCTACGCGGATAGAACCGTTATCAAGAACAAACTCCATAGGAGCCTTCCCTTTCTTACGACAGCCCGCCAAGTCAATAGGGCCGATAGAAAACCGGCCCGCGCCCCCTCACAGAAACGCGAGCCGTCAACGGACTAGTTAATTACGCCGGATACCCGCTAATCATGGTATTCGCCGCGGTCCCACTTCTCCAGGAACTCGTCAAAGAAGTGCGGGTCGGCCTGAGCCTCGGCGTCGGCCTTATTGCAGGTGTCGATCTTGGCGATCAGGGCGTCGTGCTCGGGAGTCTTCTCGTAGGGCTCCTCCAGGAAGGCAAGCATGATATCGGCCATCAGGAACTCGCCGGTGATCTTGCCGCCAAAGCCCACGATGTTGGCGTTGAGCTCGCGACGGGCATACAGGGCAGAGGTCATGTCGCGGACCAGGGCGCAGCGGGCGCCGGGAACCTTGTTGACGGCGTTGGTGATGCCGATGCCGGTGCCGCACAGGGCCACGCCAAAGTCGGCCTTGCCGCTGGCAACAGCCTCGCCCACGGCCTTACCGTAGATGGGATAGTGCGTACGGGTGTGGCTGTAGGTGCCGCAGTCGAGCACCTTGTAGCCAGCCTGCTCCAGGCGGTCGGCCAGATAGATCTTCTCGTCCGTAACGATATGGTCGCAACCGATTGCGATGGTCTTCTTCATCAGAACGTCCTTTCGTCTGAATTCACAAGTTGAGGTAGAAGTTCGAGTTCTCGGTGGCTCTCGTTAGGCCATCTTGTTGAGCATGTCGACACGGATCTGGTGACGGCCGCCGGCGTACTGGGCGCGCAGGAACTCGCGGGCGATCTTTTTGGCGACCTCGGTGCCCACAACGCCCGGGCCCATGGTGACCATGCGCGAGCCGTTGTGCTCGCGGGTCATGTAGGCGGAACGCTCGTCGGAAATGTTGGCGACGACCATGCCCTTGATCTTGACGGCGGCCATATAGGAGCCGACGCCGTACTTATCGAATGCGAAGCCCTGGGAATCCTTGTGCTCCAGCAGGTCCTTGGCAACGGCGGTCGCGGAATCGACAAAGTCCGCGGCAGGGGTCTCGGAATAGTCGACGACCTCGTGACCGTCGGCGATGAGCATCTCCTTGATGGACTCCTTCATCGACATACCGTCGGCATCGGAAGCGATTACAACCCTCATGACATCCTCCTTGAGAGATACGCAGGTGCGTAGTTTCTGTTTGGAAGTGTTGAATCGCGTTCAGGTCCGGGCATCTGAATGTGCGATTCTTCACTGTTCATGTTTATTTGAACACATTCGAACATCGACTGCAACCATTATTTGTTTATCTTTGTTCTTTTTTGAACAAATACCATTCACAGACGATTGCTGACCGTTTGGGCCCGGCGCGGACATAGCGACCATGTGTTCAACAAACAAAAGGGCGGCCGAGAACGTGTCTCGGCCGCCCTTCGGCGGTATTCCCCGGTATATACAGCTGTTTTAGCTATTCGGACTGCCCGCCCTTTTTGGCGTGCTTGGACGGAGCACTCAGAAAGCGGCCCGTCAAATAGTTCGCCGGGCCGGAAATATCAATTCCCAGCAGTGTGTGCCCCAGCCACAAAAACGCCGCGAGCACCAGCAATGGGATCACGCACGAGGTCACGATCATCACGATGACACCTTCGATCAGATCGGTCACCTGCTGAACAATTTCATCGGTCATCTGCTTGGCACCGCTGGTCACCGACGTGACCAGGCTCGAGGCACCATCGGCAAGCTGCTCAAGCACATTCTTGGACTCTGTGGACTCGGTCTTTTTCTTGCTTGTTTTGGAGCTGTCGCCATCTGCCGCACCCGCAGCGTCAGTCGCCTTTTGCTCGGCCGCCTCGATGCTCACTCGATACGTTTCGTCGACCTTCTGCGACACCCATACGCTCGCGGGCACGAGCGCCATGCCGATCACGGCAACCACCAGCACGCGCGTCGCCACACGGCGCAGGACAGCGCTCGTGCTCCAGCGCCCGTGAATGCCGAGCGACACCGCAAAGAGCACCAACGCAAACGGGATTAAGATGCCCAGGCCAACCGACCACAAAATCGTGAGCAAATATTTCTCTAGGTATAGCACGGCAAGCACGATACCAAGGTTGCCTGAAAGCTGTGCGAGCTGCTCGGCAACCGGCGTTCCCGTATCACCCGGCAGCGCGGTAATGCCCGCAGACAGCGCCACGCACGAGGTCGTGAGCGCCAGTACGTTACCTTTCTTTTGATCGATGACCTCGATGGTGGAGTCCCATGTTTTGGTATCGGCAAAATGCGGACGAGCCACAAAGCCCGACAGGAGCGCCAGCACCACGAGCGCAACGATAAAGCCAATCTGTAGCTTTTTGTTTGCGCACACGATATCGGACAGGCTGGGCTGTAGCTCGGTTACCGTCGTATGCTCAGTTATCTGGACAGGACGCCCATGGGCCATCTCGTGCGCACCTCTTTTTTGTATTGACCCGTTATCCGGCATTTGGATACCTCCTCATTCCGGCCTGTATTGCGGGTGAAAGTATACCCATCCAGCGAAAAACCGAACGGGAGGGCGTGCAGAAGCTCCATAACGCTGCTAGTCGAACAGTGCCATTTCAAAACTATGCCGGTTTACTACCGTAAAACCGATAGGACCGACCACATTTGCTATTAGCAGAAAATGGCAAGCTTTCTACCTGCGGCTTTGATAACGCTGTTCTTTCTATAGTTGAAAGAATACGATTCATCGTAGTAAACCGGCATAGTTTTGTAACCGACGGGTCGAGTCGGCACCGCAACAAACCTAATAACCCGTTTTCTTCCATCCTCAAAGGATCAAATGCATGGCAGGAGTGTCCCTAACTGCCGGCAGATAAGGAACGTCCCCAAGTGCCGGGTAAAAAGAAAAAGCCCTGTCGCGAGTCTGCGGCAGAGCTTTTGGAAGGGGACTTGGTTGTGCGGACTCGTTAGGCGAGCTTGGCCTCGAGCTCGGCGATGCGCTTGTAGGCATCGATGGTAAAGCGGGTCTGCTTCTCCAGGATCATAGTGGTCATGAGAGTGTCCTGAGCGTGAGCCATGATGAAGGTCATCTCCATCTCGCCACCGCCGGCCTCCTGCGAAAGCAGCTTGGTCTGCGTGTCGTGGGCACCGATGAGCGCATCGCTGGCATCCTTGTGCAGCTGCTCGGCCTTCTCAAAATCACCCTCGCGAGCAGCATCGAGCGCTGCAAGCAGATCGGTCTGGGCGTCACCTGCGTATGCGACGATCTCGAATCCAACCATCGAGATTTCTTCTTTGGTTGCCATATTGCGTTCCTTTCACATATGAACCAATGGAGAGCATCGCGTCCGGGCATACGCGCTGCGTTCTGTATGGCAGAAACATTAACATTCAAACAAAAAAGAACAACGCAAAACATAATTTCAAGCTATGAACGGTCAATTTTCACCCGTGAACGGTTTCCAAACCATTTCGAACAATATCAAACATGATTAACGGAAACCCAAACAGGACCGCGCCCTAGCGCAAATCGCGCACCGTATCGCCCTCTACGAGCACGCCGGGGATCAGCATGTGCTCCACGCCAGACGCACCCCCATCGGCGCCGGCAATCTTGTCGACCGCCCACATGCCGACGCGCTTGTTGTCAAAGCGCACCGTGGTCAGGCGACGGTCGGGCACGATATCGCCCAGGCTGTCATCAACACCCACCACGCTCACGTCCTCGGGCACACGCCTTCCGCACGACTCGAGCCCGCGAATGCAGCCGTATGCCATGGCATCGTTGGAAGCATAAATGGCCGTACAGGTCGGATCTTCCGCCAGAGCCTGACCGGCAGCATATCCGCTCTGTGCCGTCCAATCCCCACGGACGAGTCGCGGCGGCTCAATACCATGCGCGCGCAATGTCTCGCGCCAGCCTTCCTCGCGCCGCATGCCCGAAAGCGAGCGCTCGGGACACGAGATGAAGTGCACGGTCTTGTGCCCCTGCCCCAGCAAGTACTCGACCACTTGGCGCGAGCAATCGAACTGGTCGTTATCGACCGTTGAACAGAGCGGGTGCTCCAGCATGGTAACGAGCACCGTCTGCATACCGGGCAGCGGCTCAAAGGTGCCAAAGTCCGCCGGCATGCGATTCATGATCACGACCATGCCATCCACCGGCAGTGCGCTCATGCGCGACGATGCGCTCTCGAGGGTATACGGATGCCCATCTACTTTCGTGAGGGTAATGGCGTAGCCGTGCTTATCGGCGGCGGCAGCAAAGCCCTCCATACGGTCGAGGTTGCCGGTACCGGTAATGTTGAACATGGCGACGCCGACGGTCTTAAACTTGCCGCGGCGCAGCGATCGACCGGCAAAATTGGGGCGATACCCCAGCTCGCGCATGGCGGCACGCACGCGCTCCTTGGTCTCGGGGCGCACGCTGGGCGAATCGTGCACCGTACGCGAGACTGTCTGCTCCGAGACGCCCGCGAGACGCGCCACGTCCTTAACGGAAACCGATTTTTTAACAGCGGCCATAGGTCGATCTTTCTATGTCAACGATGCCATTAGTGGCATCCTGCGCAGTCAAATGAAACGTCTTCAAGTATATCCAACGCCTCCCCCACCATACGCTCACCACCCAAAACCTACCGTTCACCGACATTTTTGCTTCCCCGAACGGCTTTTGTCGCCCAAATGTTAACGTTGCCATTGTGCAAACACAGAGCCACCGGGCGGCTCAAACGTTTACGCGCAAGGAATCGACGGTTCGCAGGCACAGGGACCATCGGTTCGCGTCTTATTTTGTGTCACAAAATGGCAACGTCAACATTTTGGCAACCGAACGCCAAAAGCTACCATCGTTGTTAACCCACCGACTCTTAGGAGCATTGCATGGAGCAACTTATCGCCATCATCGAAAAGGGCCAGCCCTTTTTCAACGCGATCGCCCGCAACAAGTACCTCAAGGCGATTCGCGACGGCTTTATCTCCGTCATCCCCATCATCATCTTCTCGTCCATCTTCTGCCTGGTAGCCTCGGTCCCCAACATCTGGGGTTTCTACTGGCCCGATGACATCAACAACGCCCTGTGGAAGTGCTACAACTACTCCATGGGTATCCTGGCCATCGCCTGCGCTGCCACCACAGCCAAGCACTTCGCCGACGCTCAGAACCGCGATCTGCCCAAGAACAACCAGATCAACTTCATCTCGTGCATGTGCGCGGCCATCATCGGCTTCTTGCTCCTTTCGAGCGACACGATCGCCACGGACGCTGCCAGCGGCTTCAACACCACCTACCTTGGTTCCAAAGGCCTGCTGACCGCCTTTATCGCTGCGTTTGTGACCGGCATCATCTACAAGTTCTTCATTAAGCGCAACATCACCGTCAAGATGCCCGAGCAGGTTCCGCCCAACATCTCGCAGACCTTTAAGGACATCATCCCCTTCTCCGTCTGCATCACCGTCTTTTGGGTCTTTGACATCGTCTTCCGCGCTGCCTTTGGCTTCTGCTTTGCCCAGGGCGTCATCCAGGTGTTCCAGCCCCTGTTCACCGCTGCCGACGGCTATATCGGTCTCGCTGTGATCTACGGCGCCATGAGCCTGTTCTGGTTCGTCGGCGTCCACGGTCCCTCGATCGTCGAGCCCGCCATCGCCGCCGCCCTCGTTGCCAACATGACCGACAACCTGGCTGCGTTCCAGGCCGGCCAGCACGCTTCCGCTGTCTTGACCCAGGGTGCCCAGTACTTCGTCGTCTGCATGGGCGGTACCGGCGCCACGCTCGTCCTGGTCTTTATGTTCTGCTTCCTGGCCAAGTCCCAGGAGATGCGCGCCGTCGGTAAGGCCGCCATCGTCCCCGTGTGCTTTGCCGTCAACGAGCCGCTGCTGTTCGCCGCGCCTATCGTGCTCAACCCCGTCTTCTTTGTCCCGTTTGTCTTTGCCCCGATCGCCAACATCTGGATCCTCAAGATCTTTATCGACTTCTTGGGCATGAACGGCTTTATGTACACCCTGCCTTGGACCGTCCCCGGCCCCATCGGCACCATCATGGGCCTGGGCTTCCAGCCGCTCGCCTTTGTGATGCTCGCCCTTATCCTGGTCGTCGACTTTGCCCTGTACTACCCGTTCTTCCGTGCCTATGACGCCCAGAAGTGCACCGAGGAGGCCGAGATCTCCCAGGAGGAGCTCGCCGCCAAGAACGCCGAGAAGGCCGCCAAGCTCAACGACGCCTTCCAGGGCAAGGCTGACGCCAAGAGCGTTGCCGCCGGCGCTGCTGCCGAGGCTGTAAAGACCGATGCCGCTCCCGCCTCTACCCCCGCTGCCGAGGCTACGGCCGCCAGCGACCTCAACGGCAAGCGCGTGCTCGTGCTCTGCCAGGGCGGCGGAACCTCGGGCCTGCTCGCCAACGCGCTGGCCAAGGCCGCCAAGGAGCGCGGCATCAATCTTGAGACCGCTGCCGAGGCCTATGGCAACCACGTGGACATGCTTCCCGACTTTGACCTGGTCGTCCTGGCCCCGCAGGCTGCCAGCTACTTGGCCGACCTGCAGAAGGACTGCGAACGCGTGGGCAACAAGTGCGTAGCCTGCCGCGGCAAGCAGTACATCGAGCTCTCCCAGAACGGTGACAAGTCTCTCGCCTTCGTAAGCGAGCAACTCTCGAAGTAAGTAACGCTCAGGGCCAGCCGACCATCCAAGACCGGCTGGCCCTTCGATTTAGACGATTGGATCATCATGTCCGTTAACCCTGCTAGCGTCACCAACCCGCCTGCGCAGTTTCCCGAGGGCTTTGTCTTTGGCGGCGCCACCGCTGCCTACCAGGTAGAGGGCGAGACGCGCACTCACGGTAAGGGCAAGGTTGCCTGGGACGACTTCCTGGAGGCCCAGGGGCGCTTTTCCCCCGATCCCGCTTCGGACTTCTACAACCAGTACCCCGTCGATCTGGAACTGTGCGAGGAGTTCGGCATCAACGGCATTCGCCTCTCCATCGCCTGGAGCCGCATCTTCCCCAACGGCACCGGCGAGATCAACCCCGAGGGTGTCCAGTTCTACCACGATCTCTTCGCCGAGTGCCACAAGCACCACGTTGAGCCGTTTGTCACGCTGCATCACTTTGACACGCCGCTGCCCCTCTTTGAGAAGGGCGATTTCCTCAACCGCGAGACCATCGACGCCTTTGTGGACTTTGCCACCTTCTGCTTTAAGGAGTACGCC
>CALLRY010000329.1:0-2073 GCA_938014285.1 uncultured Collinsella sp.
TAAGTATAGAACGGCTAATGGCCGTATGCCGGTTTCTTCGTTTGAATTTGCTCTTTTATACGCCAGAGCAATAATTCATGAATACCTCCAGTCAGAACAGCGTCATCTCGTCGGGATCATGCCAGACGTCATCCTCTGCCCCTGTCTCATCCGGTTCCCCTTCCACATAGCCGGCGGAGCCGGCGAACATGCTGCCGCCATGCCGCTTGCGTTCCTCGGACACCCGCCGCTGGATCTCCTCGCGGCACGGGACTCTGCCCTCGCACGCCGTTCCTCGGCACGTTCGGCGTTCCTCCGCTCCCTCTCGCTCCGCTTGGTGTCGTCCTCACGGCTGCGTTCGATGGCCCGCGTCTGCGCCACCGTGGGCACGCTCGTCCGGTTCGGGAACACCGTCACCCGCTGCGGCCCCAACGTGACCCGGCACGGGTACACCTCGGTAACCTCAGCCAAGGCATTGCGAAAGTTCTCCTTGAACTTCCGAAGTTCCGAATCATTGCCAAACTGCTGATAAAGCTGCTGCCAGGTGATCGTCACAGGTTCGTGCAGATTATAGACGCGCTTGGTCAGCCACCAATACACATCAATCGCCATAGGCTTGCGCAATCGCGCCTTGAGGTCAACCGGCACCGGATGGTCGCGCAGCATGTCGACGTAGCCTTGACTCAGCTGCACCCAGTTCTCGAACAGGCCATGGGCCTGCGGCTCGTTCCGCAGCCAGTCAATGC
Organism: uncultured Collinsella sp.; assembly: GCA_938014285.1. GTDB lineage: Bacteria > Actinomycetota > Coriobacteriia > Coriobacteriales > Coriobacteriaceae > Collinsella. The sequence goes on from CALLRY010000329.1 coordinate 726, forward strand.
GTGATTTCTCCGCGACAACGAAGTTGCGCATGTTCGTCTCGTTCTCAGTGTTGTTGGAGATGTGGTAGGAGCAGGCGAACAAACGCTCCAACTGGGGCTTGATGGATTTAAGCTGCCGTCCGCCGACCTGCACGTCAATCATGCGCAGGAACTCGCGGAACGTGGTGCCCAGATGTAATACGTTCGTTTCCGGGTCGAAGCACGGGTTATTCGTCTTGATCATCGTGCACGCCCACAGCTCGAACAGACGCGGATACTTACCGTAAGGCAGACAATCCTCGCCACTGATGAACCGGACCACCAGATTGCCATTACGCCGGACTATCTCCTTGGCGTTGTCCTTGGGCCTCCTGTAGGGCAAAGAGATCTGCGCGGCGATCTTGGAAACGAAGCCGTGCGACATCCACGGCTCGCCCTCCGGGAGAGTCAATTCCTTAAACCGGGTATCATCAACCATTGCCAATCACGGTCCTTTCGTGGTTGCCACGCCTCCGGAGGTGCCAGCCTCGCGGAGGCATTTTCATACCAAAATCCGGTGTGTACTTTAGGGACAAACATACCACAAAGACCGTGTACTTTAAGGACACGCTGTCGCGGTCGTGTACTTTAAGGACACTTGGTGGATAACTGCCGTGTACTTTAAGGACAAAAGCCCGTGTATTTTAGGGACGCCGAGGGGCTTTAGGGACGTTTTGAGGGGCTTTAGGGACGTTTTGAGGGGCTTTAGGGACGCTCATGTGCCCTTAGCCCTTGTGGCAGTAAGGCTGAGCGGGTGTCCCAGATATACAGATATACAGATACTTAGAGAGCGAATTTTGAAAGGACCTCTGCCGGATGTGGATAACTCACGTGGGCTTTAGCCACCGTGAGACGTTTCGGCCATCTGAGGGGCTTTAGGTAGGTTTCCGTCATGCGTCGTGGGCTTTAGCCACCATTCGAGGGGCTTTAGGTACGCGCTGTGACCCCCAGTCCTTGCAGGAATAGGATTGAGCGGCGGTTCTAGATATACGGAACGCACTGTTAAATCGTTGGAATTTCAACGGAACTTTGCTATCTGCATAGACGCCGTCATGGAAATGATTGCGCCGTTTTGGAACCTTATCGAACGTACGTCTGCGCTGGTCGGTATCGGCGTCCACTGGCGATGGGCGATCTACATCGCGGCGGCTACTCTGTTGGTCGAGGATACGTTGAGGATCATGAGGAGGCCCTAAGCAAGTCAAGGGCTTTAGGTAGGTATGTGCCCTCGGCTAGCCGGGCAAGGGGACACGTCCGCCAGACGCATCCCCTTGCAGTGCCCGCCCGTACTCCCGGTCAATGTCCGGTGTCGAATGTGGGTTGGTCTGCT
>CALLRY010000330.1:0-2103 GCA_938014285.1 uncultured Collinsella sp.
CCGAGCGAGGTCTCGCGGTGTTTGTGATGGAGCCGCTTTTGGGCGGACGCTTGGCAGGCAAATTGCCTCCGCGGGCGCGCGCTGTTCTCGATGGTGCATGCGATCGGCATTTGCATACGCCTGCCGCTTGGGGGCTCTCGTGGGTGTGGAATCATCCCCAGGTGACCATGTTGCTTTCTGGTATGACCGATACCGCGCAAGTGGACGAGAATTCGTCACTGGCAGACCTCGCGTTGCCGAATTCGATGACGGCCAACCAGCTCGACACGATTGCGCGCGTGTTGATGGAGTTTGAGAAATCGAACCGTGTGCCCTGCACGGGATGCGGCTACTGCATGCCATGTCCCAAGGGTATTAACATTCCCGGCTGCTTTGCCGCTTACAACGCGAGCTACGCGCACAGCTGGTTTACGGGGCTGTCTCAATACTTTACGGCGAGCGCGGTGCGCACGAGCGAGCCCAAGCTGGTGAGCAATTGCGTCAAGTGCGGTAAATGCGCACGTCACTGCCCGCAGCACATCGATATTCCCGAGCGTCTCGATGACGTGCGCCGACGTTTCCAGCCTGGCCCCGTAACGGCTGTGCTTAAAGCCTTCCGCACAACGCGCTCCTCATGATCCTTTTATATCTTGTGATGGAATAGTTCCTGTTTACGGCAGAATAGGGCAACAGCAGGAACTATTTCGCCGCAACTAATGGGAGACTATCGTGGGTGACCGAGGTTTACGTAATGATTCGCGTGAGGTTCGTTGGGGCATTTTGGGCGCCGGGCACATTTCTCATCGATTTGCATCGTCGCTCAAGAAGGTCGACGGGGCACGGCTGGTGGCTGCGGCCGGCCGCACTCCTGCACATGTCGAGGAATTTTGCCGAGTGTTTTCGATCGATGCTGCGCATGGCCATGTCTCGGTCGACGATAACGGCAATGCGGCTTATGACGCGCTGATTGCCGACCCCGATGTCGACGCAATCTACTTGGCTCTTCCGCATGGCATGCATACGCGTTGGGCCTGTCGCGCGCTGCGCGCCGGAAAGGCCGTGCTGTGCGAAAAGCCGGCCGTTTTGAGTGAGGAAGAGGCTCTCTCGATTGCCTCCACCTCTCGTGAGCGCGGCGTGCTGTTTATGGAGGCGATGAAGAATCGGTTTTGCCCGATGCGCACTCGCGTGAAGGACTTGCTTGCGTCGGGTGAGCTTGGCCGTATTGTCTCGATTGAAAGCGTGCAAAAGCTCGATTACGGCGAGCCTCCTTCGGGCTATCTGCTTGATCCGTTGCAGGGCGGCTGTCTATATGACATGGGCTGTTATGCGGTCGGTTGGTTTGAGGATTTGCTCGCGGGCGCGTGCGAGGTTTCGTCCCGTGAAGTTCGCTGGCGTGACGTATCGGGCGGCCGCGTCGATTGGGCCGACGAGATCCATATGAGCGTCGGCGGTATACCCATTCATATGGCGTGCGACGGCAAAGCAACATATGAAAGCCGCTTAACGATTGCCTGTGAGCGGGGCTCGTTGGAAATCGAGCGTCTCCATCGCCCCGAGCTCGCCCATGTGAAGTATTCCGACGGTCGAACGCTAGAAATAAATGCCCCGTTTGAGATCGATGATTTCTACGGCGAAATCCAGCATGCGACCCAGCTCATCTGGGCGGGGAAACTCGAGAGTCCCGTCATGCCCCTTGCCGCCACGCAGCGCTGTGCGCACATCATCGATGCGATTCGCTTAAAACTTTAGGGCGCGGGGGCATGGCGCCAGCGCCTGGAATGCCTTGGAGGCCTTTGCCCCTGATGCCCCTTTTATAACTTGCGGTGGAATACGGTCTGTTTGCGCAAAAATAAGGCACCAATAGACCGTATTTTTCCGCAACTGATGAGGGGGAGTTGGAGATGCTGACGATCGGGTGTCATCTTTCGACGACGAAGGGCTATCGGGCGATGGGGGAGACGGCGTTGTCCATTGGCGCCAATACCTTTGCGTTCTTTACGCGCAACCCGCGAGGTGGCAAGGCAAAAGACCTTGACATGGATGACGTGGCGGCCCTGCGCGAGCTTATGGAGCAAAACGACTTTGGCCCGCTCGTGGCTCATGCCCCGTATACCTATAACCCCT
>CALLRY010000331.1:0-2024 GCA_938014285.1 uncultured Collinsella sp.
CCGGCCGGGACCGCCGTAAACCATAGGAAGCGCCATACGAGAATCCGCCCTTCATCAAACAACGATTGGTGCAAAGTAACCTTGCCCCTTTGCACCATAGCAAAAAGGGGCAAAGCCATCTGCTTGCTTTGCCCCTTCCTTAGCTTGATTTACTCATCCATAAGGTAATAATGACCCAGTGCGTCGGCACCCAGAATGGCGTTTGCAACCATCTCGGGCGTCACCTCAAACGGCATGTTGCACATGGTGTCATCGGGCGCGCAGGCAGCCTCGGCAACAATCATGGCCTGCTCGCGCGTAAGCTCGGCAACGCCAAGTTCCTTCATCGTGACCGGCAGGCCCAGCTCAATGCAGAAGCCCAAGACTTCCTCGAGCTTCTCGGTCGGGGCATTCTCGAGTACCAGCTGGACGATGGTGCCAAAGGCGACCTTCTCGCCGTGATACATGCCGTGGCACTCGGGCAGCATCGTCAGACCATTGTGGATGGCATGAGCAGCAGCAAGGCCCGAGCTCTCAAAGCCAATGCCCGAAAGCAGCGTGTTGGCCTCGATGATGTGCTCGACGGCAGGCGTCAGCGCACCCTTCTCCAGCGCGACCTTGGCCTTGACGCCATCGGCCATAAGCGTCTCGTAGCAGAGCTTGGCGAGCGCCAGGCCGGCCATGCCGCCCTTGCCGCCAGCGCAGGTGCCGCCGTCGGCATCGTGCGTCGCCTGAGCCTCGAAATAGGTTGCGAGCGCATCGCCCATACCGGAAACCGTCAGGCGCACCGGGCTCGCCGCGATAACCGTCGTATCCATAAGAACGATATTGGGGTTTGCCTTAAGGAAGAGGTACTTGTCGAACTGGCCGTCATCGGTATAGAGCACCGAAAGCGCCGAACACGGGGCATCGGTCGAAGCAATGGTGGGGCAAATGATAACCGGGGACTCCAGGTAATAGGCGACGGCCTTCGCGGTGTCGAGGATCTTGCCGCCACCGACGCCGACGATGATGTCGCAACCGTTGTCGCGAGCGAGCGCAACCAGGCGATCGACCTCGCCCTTAGAGCACTCACCGTTAAAGTCCTCAAACAGCAGCTCGGCCTTAGCCTCGGCAAAGCCGCCCTCGATCTTGGTGCCGACGCGCTTCTTGCCCGAAGGCGTCACGATGACGAGGGCCTTAGCGCCGAGCGGCTCGACATAGGAGCCGAGCTTGGTCAGCTCGTCCGGACCCTGGATGTACTTGCTGGGGCTATTGAAAATTGCAGCCATAACTATCCCATTCTCTAATAATAAAAAAGAAAGGGGCTCCGTACAGATACGTGCGGAGCCCCTCGTTACGATAACAAGAGTCGATTAGAAATCGATGTCGGTGTCGTAGTAGCAGGCCTTGAGGATCTTCTCGAAGTCGGCAGCCTTGGTCTCACGCGGGTTCTCGGGCGTGCAGGCGTCGGTCTCGGCGTTCGCGGCGATCTCGGGCAGCTTGGCGAGGAACTCCTCCTCGGAAACCATCTGCGGGTTCTCGGCGTCGACCTTCACGCCACCATTCGCGTAATCCTTGATGGACTGCGGAATGTTGAGCTGGTCGTTGAGGTCGCGAATCTTCTGGACGAGCGCAGCGATGAGCTCCTCGTTGGTCTCGCCGGGAAGGTGCAGGATCTCCTTGGCCACGTAAGCGTAACGCTCGGCAGCACGCGGGTCCTTGGAGTTCCACTGGATGACCTTGCCCAGGTACATGGCGTTAGCGGCACCGTGGATGATGTGGCCGTTCTCGAAGGCAGCACCGGTCTTGTGAGCCATGGAGTGAACGATGCCGAGCAGGCCCGAGGAGAAGGCGATACCGGCGATGCACTGAGCCTCGTGCATGTGCTGACGGGCCTCATGGTCGCCAGCATAGGACTTGGGCAGCCACTCGACGATCTCGCGGATGCCGTGCAGGGCGTTGGCGTCGGTGAACATAGAGGCGCAGGTGGAAACGTAGGCCTCCATGCAGTGGGTCAGAGCGTCCATGCCGGTATGAGCGCACAGCTTGGCGGGCATGGTGTA
>CALLRY010000332.1:0-10170 GCA_938014285.1 uncultured Collinsella sp.
CGCCCCGCCGCAGGTAAACCGCTTAGTTGGTATGTCCGCCGCCCGCTGTCATCTGAGCCGCATGCTCCAGCTGGTCTGCTATGGCCTCCCAGCTTTCGCGGGCGGCCTTCGTAGAACCGGGAAAGTTTACGACAAGTGTATGACCTCGTTGCATGCAAATAGCACGCGAGAGCATGGCGCGGCGCGTCTTGGTCATCGAATACGCGCGGATTGCCTCTGCAATACCCGGCACATCGCGGTCGCAGACGGAACGCGTCGCCTCGGGCGTAACATCGCGCATCGAAAGCCCCGTGCCGCCGCAGGTGAGCACGACATTGGCGTGGCACTCATCGGCGGCTTCCACAATGGCATCACTGATCTCGCTGACGTCGTCGCGTACGACCACGTGTGAGGAGACCGTCCAGCCCTGTGCCTCGATAAGTTCCTCGAGTGCGGCTCCGGCCTCGTCCTGGGCAAGATCGCGCGTATCCGAGCACGTCACAATCGAAATCTTCAGCTCCATAACATTCCTCCTATAGCACCGTGCCCTCAGGCAGGTCGACACGCACGACATCCACCACGTCGCCCGCCTTGAGCTCGCACGGACCTTCGTCAATACGCAGCAGGCAGTTGGCCCGCTGCATTGTGCCGAGCAGCGCCGAATTCTGCGTCTTGGCCTCGGTCACCAACAACTCACCGGTCTCGGGGTCGCGCAAAACCGTGGCGCGATCGAAGAAGCGGCGATGCTGTCGCTTTTTCACGCCGTGTGTGAGCGTCGCCTGTTGCACGGGACGCGCACCCTCGGCAAAGCCGCGCATCTTGCGGATCGCCGGGCGGGCGAGCATCTCAAAGCCCACATACGCCGCGGCCGGGTTGCCCGAAAGCCCCAGGTAGGGCTTACCCCCGAGCAAGCCAAACGTGATGGCCTTGCCGGGGCGCATCGAGATGCGGTCAAACAGTACCTCGCCCTCGCGCCGGACGAGCGCCGTCACGAAATCGTAATCGCCCGCCGACAAAATCGCACTCTCGCGTGGCGCGATGTACCAGCTCGGCAATCGCCTGCTCATCATCGGGCGCGATGCCGTAGAACACGGGCTCGGCGCCGGCATCGAGTGCCTCGGCCATCAGCGCCGAGGAGTTGGAATCGCGAATCTGACCGCGCGCCGGTACCTTACTCGGTGCGACCAGTTCCGTGCCCAGCGAGATGATGCCCACACGTGGGGCAGCGTGCACCTTCACGCTCGCGTATCCGGCGCTTGCCAGCAAGCCGGCGCCCGCCGGAGCCACGACCTCGCCGGCACGCATCACAACATCGCCGGCATGGGCCTCCTCGGCGGCAGAGCGAACGTTCTCCCCTACCTTGGCAGGCGCCAAGAAGCGAACGTGCGAGCCCTCGTTGCCGTCGCCATCGAGTACGTCGACGATCTCGTACTTCACCACGGCATCGGCACCTTCGGGCACCGGCGCGCCCGTCATGATGCGGACGGTCTCGCCCGCGCCGATTGTGCCCTCAAAGACATGGCCCGCGGCCTCGTGTCCGATAACGTCGAGCGTCACCGGCGCCTCGCCAGATGCCTGCGCCAAGTCCGCCGAGCGCACGGCATATCCGTCCATAGCGCTGTTGGCAAACGGCGAGATGTCGATATCGGCCACCGCGTCCTCGGCCAAGGGAAGACCGGCGGCCTGCCACACGGGAATCTCGACGAGATCGGTCGGAGCAACGTGCGACAGAACAATCGACTGCGCGTCCTCCAGCGGAATGAGTTTCTCTGCCATATGCACCTCTTAATGCCACGGCGCACAACAGGGGCGCCGATTCTTTATGCTTGTCTCAGTATAATCCCCCGATGCACGACCGCGACTCGGCCTGTACCCGCAAATACACCTGTCGGTTGCAAGCCGCGAAACAGAATGGAAACCAACCCACCGGCTCGTCGCGTTTACCGCGTTTTATAATGCTTGCGTTGCAACCTAAAAGAGGAACGTATGGCTCATAACGACAAACCCGAAAGCGCAAACGAAGCGCAGGATCATTCCCAGCCGCTCGACGAAGGCGGCTTTTTCTCCCTGAACGACGTCATCACGGCGGGCAGGCATCAGCTCACCCGCTCTGAGCAGCTCTTGGCTGCCGACACGCGCCGCAACGCCCGCAACCTACTCGCGAGCGCCAAGTTGCTCGTACTCGTCGTCATCGTCTCGCTCGCCATGGGCGTTGCCGCTTGGGCGTTTTTGGCCTCGCTGAATATCGCGACCGACTATCGCGAGCACCATGCGTGGATTTACGCGCTGCTTCCCGTTGTGGGCGTTGCCACCGCATGGGTGTACAAAAACCACGGTCTCGCCGCCAAGCGTGGCAACAACCTGGTCATCGACTCCGCTCTGGGCACACGCCTCATCCATATGCGCATGGCCGTCCTCACCTTCGTCTGCTCCACGCTCACGCACCTAACGGGCGGATCGGCCGGTCGCGAGGGAGCTGCGGTGCAGATTGGCGGCACCATCGCCAGCAACATCTCGAGCCTCGCCCACCTCAAAAAGCATGACCACCACGACCTCATGCTCGCCGGCATCTCGTCGGCCTTTGGCGCCGTATTCGGCTCGCCCCTTGCCGGAGCTTTCTTTGGCATGGAGATGTGCTTTATCGGCAAGATCGACTACACCGCGGGCATCTACTGCCTGGTCGCCTCGTTTACCGGCTACTTTACATCACTCGCCCTAGGTACCGAGTACGAAGCGAATGTCATCGCCAGCGTTCCCGCTATGACGCCCAAAACGGTCGTCATCGTTGTTATCAGCGCAATTATCTTCGGTCTGACGGCACGCCTCTTTGCCTGGTCGGTTCGAACCGTCAAGAGCCTATACGGTCGCTTTATCACCAATTACCTCGTTCGCGCACTCATCGGCGCACTCGTGGTTTTGGCCGCCTATGCCCTTCTCGACGCTTGGAACTACGCCGGCCTTTCCACGTGGCTTTCCGGCGCCGGATTTGCCGGCAACACCACCCTGGCGGACGCAGCCATCAAGTTGGTCGTCACAGCGCTCACCCTGGGCGCCGGCTTCCAAGGCGGCGAGGTCACGCCCCTGTTTGGTATCGGTGCGGCGCTCGGCGGCTGGATCGGTTGCCTCGTCGGAATCGACCCCAGCTTTCTGGCAGCGCTGGGCATGCTCGGCGTGTTCTGCGCCGGCCTCAACGTGCCCATCACCACCTGTATGATGGCCATCGACCTGTTCCACGGCACGGCAGCCGGGTTCTTTGTCATCGTGGCCTTTATCAGCTACCTAACCGCCGGACACCGCGGCGTTTACCCCGCCCAGCGCATCATCTCGCCCAAGCGCCGTTCGCTTATTGTGGATGAGGGCGGTACGGTAGCGGATGCTATCGAGTAGATGTAATAATCGCCGTGCAGCCACAATCGGGGGCAATTCGACCTGAGCGCGACCGCACTGTCATGTCACACGCCGGGAGTCGCCCCATGCACGCAACTGATTTTGGTAGCACGCTCATCATCGCCAACCCAGCCGCCCAGTCGGGCGCGGCGCGCGAAGTTGCCGAGCGCCTGCAACGCTTTTTGGACATGACTGCACGCGCATCCCAGTTTGACCTGGTGCTAACCGAGCGCATGGGACACGCCAAGGAGCTAGCCGCACAGGCTCAGGGCTATCGCACCGTTATCGCCCTTGGCGGCGACGGCGTGATTCACGAGGTCGTCAACGGGCTTATGACGCAAGAGGAGGACACCCGCCCCGCTCTTGCCGTCCTACCCGTGGGCTCTGGCAACGATTTTGCCCAAACGCTCGGCATCGACGATTTCTCCGGTAAGGATTTTGGCGCGCTGCTCACCTGCGAGCTGCAGCGTCAGGACATCGGGCGCATTCGCTCGTGGAGCCCTGCGAGTGGCAGCGGCGAGGCTACCGTTGAGTACTACGACCAGACGCTCTCGGTCGGCATCGATGCCGCCATCGGCCTGGGCACCACCGAGCTGCGCAAAAAGACCGGCTTGACGGGCGCTCCGCTCTACACCCTCTCGGGACTTGAGCAGTTTGGCCTGCGCTATCGCAACTACCCCATGACAGTCAGCTTTGACGGGACGCCCGCCGAGCGCGTGAGGGCGATCATCATGGCGATTCAGCTGGGTCCTACCTATGGCTCGGGCTATCGCATCTGTCCCGACGCCGACCCCTGTGACGGCATACTCGACGTCTGCTACGCCTGCGGCCCCGTTCCGCGCGCGGTCGCGCTTCCCATGTTCCTTTCGGCCAAAGATGGCCACCATACCAAGCTGCCACCGGTTCGCATGCGCCGTTGTCGCCATGCCGAGCTTACCTTTGAGGAGTCCGACTACCCCATCCAGGCCGACGGCGAGCCCGTTGTCGCCTCGCGCATCGAGGTCGACATCCTCGCCGGCGCCCTCCACGTCTGGCACCCCACCCGCTAGCCCCACCTAAGTTGCGGTGAAATAGGGACTGTTTATGCAGCTAAAGCCGCAAAACAGTCCCTATTTCACCGCAACTTATGAGGAGGCTATTCTTCGCTGCCCGGCTTGCGTCGGTTGGCTTTTTTAATCGCGTTGAAGTGCTTGTCGTTGAGCCTGCGCTGGCGAGAGCGCTGAGGCACCTTGGTCTTTACGCGTCGGCGCGGTGGACGCCCGCGACGCTCAAGCTCAGCGCGCAGCTTACGCAAACAGCTCGCGCGATTCTGAAACTGGCTGCGGCTCTCACGCGCCGTCACGGTAATCCCCGAAGGGATATGTTTCATGCGTACCGCCGAGTCCGTCGTGTTCACGCCCTGTCCGCCCGGACCCGTCGCGCGAAACACCTGCACCTCGCAATCGCGCGCCAACTCCTCGACCGACATCTCGGCATAGCGCGCATACTCGCGCCATTCTATCCTGTTCTCATCCATATCAGCACCTCCCCTCATACAAAAAATGTGACAAAGGGACAGTCCCTTTGTCACATCGCATACCAATCGCTTGTGTTGCGCGCTTAGGCGAAGGTGATCTCGCCGTTCTCGCAGTCCATATCGGCGATACGTGCCAGGCTCTCAACGCGGAAGCCGCGCTTACGGAGCTTATCGCCGCCGCCCTGGAAGCCCTTCTCAACGGCGATGCCAATGCCGGCAACTTCGGCGCCCGCAGCCTCGCAGATCTTAATAAGGCCCTCAAGCGCGCAGCCGTTGGCCAAAAAGTCGTCGATAATCAGGATCTTGTCGCCCTCGGACAGGAAGCGCTTACCCACAATGACCGGGTACTCCTTCTGCTTGGTAAAGGAGTAGATGGTCGTGGCATACTGCTCGCCGTCGAGGTTGATGGACTGCGCCTTCTTGGCAAAGACCACCGGCACGCCGCCAAAATGCTGAGCCGCGATGCAAGCCATGCCAATGCCCGAAGCCTCAATCGTCAGGATCTTGTTGATCTCGACACCCTCGAACAGTCGGGCCCACTCGGCGCCCATGTGGTCGAACAGCTCAACGTCGCATTGGTGGTTGAGGAAGGCATCAACCTTAAGGACGTTACCGGCCTTTACGATGCCGTCATGGCGAATACGATCCTCAAGCTCCTGCATGGCGCAACCCCTTCTCGCGGCAACGATACCGCGCGATTAATAAACGTTGTTCGATAGTCTACCACGGACCGACCCCCGCCCGTCCCACAAGCCGCATCGCACCACAAACCAGTCTTTTTGGGACGGCGCGAATCGTGGCAGACAGCCTCCCAACACGCTAATGGCGGGCGCGCATCTTCACCAAACGCACCATGGCAAGCGCAAAGCCCACAGCGGCCACAGCCATCAACACATAGAACACCGAACGGAAACCAAACAGGAACACATCCGGCCGTCCTGCAACAAAACTGGTCACGGCCTCGCCCATCGCCACGCTCATCTGCCCATACAGGATATGCGATGCCCACTGCCATACCCGCATAGCGCGCCAGGCTACCCAGGCTGCCCGCAAAGCCGAGCGCTTCACGCGGAGCCGAGCCCATGTACAGCGAGTTGTTGGGACTCTGGAAAATCGACGTACCGCACGACATAAACGCGACACAGCACACGATCACAGGGATAGAAGAGCGCTCATCGAGCGTGCTTACCGCAAAAAGACCGCATACGTACACGCCCAGGCCGACCGCCGTGGGGCCCTCGCAGCCAACACGGTCCGAAACCGTACCCGATAGCGGACCGATAAAGGCATTCACCATCGGCAGCGCCAAAAAGAGCAATCCGGAAATGTCGGAACCAAACCCATGCGCGTCCTGAAAATAGAACGGCAGGATAAACTCGGATGCACCAATACCAACGAACACGATGAGCATGCAGGCAAGGTTGATAGTAAAGGCCGAATTTGCAAAGCAGCGACGCGCGGCCTCCGCCAGCGACATGGGGCGTTCACCGGCCTCTGGCCTAACATGCGGCAGCGTGTAGAGCCCCACGATAAACGAGATCACGCCAATGGGCAGGTTGATGAGGAAGATACTCTCCCAGGGAAAGCTTGCCACCAGCATACCGCCGAGCACGGGACCACACATCATGCCGAGGGCCACGAAGGTCGCGAGAATACCCATGGCACGGCCTCGTTCGCGCGCCGGAAACGACTCAGTGATGATACCCATGTTGTTAGCCATGGCCGCCGCGCAACCGATGCCCTGAACAATGCGTGCCAGGATAAGAACCTCGAGCGAGGCCGAAAGGCCGCACAGCAGCGAACCGACCGAAAAGACGATGACGCCCAGCTGAAACACATTCACCTTGCCGCGCACGTCGCCCAGACGGCCAAACGGCAACATAGCCACGCAAGTCGCAAGCAGATACACCGAGCTTACCAGCTGAATGCGATCGAGGCCCACGCCCAGCTCCTTTTGCATCACGGGCAGCGCCACGGTCACGACGGTCGAATCCAGACACACCATAAACGTCATGATGAGCACGGTAAACAGAATCGCCCATTTGTTCTTGCCATGGGTGTCGCCCTCAAGGGCAATGTGCTCGCGGCGCAGCTGCTCTGCGGTTTTCTCCATATCCATCCTTTCGAGTGGCGCAACGAAAAACGGGGCCCCAATCGCCTACAAACAGTCGCGATTGGGGTCCCGCCTACGGAATCGGAACGAAAGGTCGCCGAAGCTTTCTGCCAGCTTCGGCGCCTTATGCGAACGCTAGCCTAGCACTGCTCGAGCGCCTGCTCAAGGTCGGCAATCAGATCGGCCGTGTCCTCGAGGCCGCACGAGAGGCGCACCATGTCGGCGGAGATGCCGCAGGCGATGAGCTCTTCATCGTTCATCTGGCGATGCGTAGCGTTAGCGGGATGCAGGCAGCAAGTACGGGCGTCGGCCACATGCGTGGCGATCTGGGCGAGCCTGAGGCTCTTCATAAAGGTCTCGGCCGCCGCGCGACCACCGTTAAAGCCAAAGCTCACAACGCCGCAGGTGCCGTTGGGCATGTACTTCTGAGCCAGGTCATAGTACTTATCACCCTCCAGGCCCGGATAGCTCACGAAGCGCACCTTGGGATGGCTCTGCAGGAACTTGGCAACGGCCAGGCCGTTCTCGCAATGACGCGGCATGCGCACATGCAGGCTCTCCAGGCCCAGGTTCAGCATGAAAAACGCCGCCTGCGGATTCTGCATGGGACCAAGATCGCGCATGAGCTGCGCGGTGGCCTTGGTAATGAAGGCGCCCTCGCGACCGAACTTCTCAGCATACGTCACGCCGTGGTAGCTCTCGTCGGGCGTGGTGAGACCCGGGAACTTTTCCGCATGGGCCATCCAGTCAAACTGGCCGTGGTCGACGATCACGCCGCCCAGGTAGGCAGCATGTCCATCCATGTACTTGGTGGTGGAGTGCGTAACGATGTCGGCGCCCCACTCAAAGGGACGGCACATCACGGGCGTCGGGAAGGTGTTGTCGACCATCAGCGGCACGCCGTGGTCATGTGCGGCCTTGGCAAAGCGCTCAATATCGAGCACAGCAAGGGCGGGGTTGGCAATCGTCTCGCCAAAGACGAGCTTGGTATTGGGCTCAAAGGCTGCCTCGAGCTCCTCATCGGTGCAGTCGGGGGCGACGAACGTGCAGGTCACGCCCATGCGGCCCATGGTGTGGGCGAGCAGGTTATACGTACCGCCGTAAATGGCAGAGCTCGCGACCACATGATCGCCGGCACCGGCCACGTTAAAGATCGCGAGGAAATTCGCTGCCATGCCCGAGCTCGTGAGCATCGCAGCGGTGCCGCCCTCCATCTCGCAGATCTTGGCGGCAACGAGATCGCACGTGGGGTTCTGCAGGCGGCTGTAGAAATAGCCCGACTCCTCCAGGTCAAACAGCTTGCCCATGTGCTCGGACGTGTCGTACTTCCACGTGGTGGACTGGTAGATGGGCACCTGGCGCGGCTCGGCATCTCCCGGGTGATAGCCGCCCTGAACACATGTAGTACCGATGGTCTGCTCGCTCATATCTAGCTCCCTTGCCTGGGTTTTAGTTTTATTCGGTTCACGATACCGCTACCCTGCACCCCTCTCAACCCATCCCCAAGGTAGGTTAAGGGACAAATTGATTAGGGGTATTTATCTCAAGCCTTGGGCATTTGCTCGATAGATAAAAATGAGGCATACATGAAGCTCTCGATGATTACATGCCCCGTCACGGGTACCATAGGCGGGTACACCGTGACCAAGGAGACAACAATGAAGCAAATCGATACGGCCCAGCTCGACATCACCGCCTGTCAGGCTCAAGCTGCCGAATACCACGCCCGTGGCTTTAACTGCGCCCAGGCCGTTGCCTGCACGCTCGCACCTGCCGTCGGGCTCGACCCCCAGACCGCCTTTACCCTCACCGAGGGCTTTGGCGCCGGCATGGGTGGCATGACCGAGACCTGCGGCGACATCTCGGGCGCTGTTGCCATCATGGGCTTTGTAATGAGCGACGGCATGGAGAACCCCAAGACCAAAGGCCAGACCTACAAGCTGTCGCGCGAGATTGCCAAGCGATTTGGCGAGAAGAACACGACGACCGTCTGCGGCACGCTCAAGGGCATTGGATCGGACAAGGGTCCGCTGCGCAGCTGCCCCGGCTGCATCGACGATGCCGTCGAGATCGCCTGCGATGTGCTAAAGCAGCTCGCCGAGTAAACGGCAGCGACATAAAACGACGGCCGGCGCGTTTGGGATCCATCCAAAGCGCGCCGGCCGTCGTCGTTAGAACTCCGCAAACTCGGGAGCGCCGACTTCAATCTCCTCGCGCCCTGCCATAAGCTCGCGCATCTTAGCGCAAAACGGCTCCTGCTCCCCCGCCTTAAACACCAAATGAATTGTCACGGCATCCGCGTAATCGGTATCCAAAACCTTGGCGCCCGAATCCTGCGCCAGGCGAAGCACCTGTTCGTATTGCGGATAGGCCACATGAACATCAACGGGCACAACGCTCGTCATCTCAACGATCTGTCCGGCCTCCTGAGCCGCGGCCACCGCCGCCTGCGTCGCCGCGGTATAGGCGCGCACCAAGCCACCGGGCCCTAACAGCGTGCCACCAAAATAGCGCGTCACTACGCAGCAAACATTTTTGAGTTCCGCGCCACGCAACACCTCGAGCGTCGGCATACCGCTCGTGCGGCTCGGCTCACCATCATCGCTCTGGCGCTCGCGTCCATCGACTAAAATCCACGCGGGAACATTGTGTCGAGCGTCGTAATGACGCTTGCGAACCATCTCGATAAAGGCATTCGCCTCATCCTCGGACTCAATATGGACCAGCTGGGCAATAAACCGGCTCTTGCGGTCCAAAAACTCGCCCGAAGCCTCAATATTCGATTGCAAAGTAAAATAGCTGTCCAACAAAGCCCCTCAACAACAAGCAAAGCAACAAACAGCCTCAATAATACGGCAAAGGCAGCACCGTTGCCCTCTAACAAGAACGGAAACGCCAATGATACCGTCACCAACAGCGAGAACCCGTCAGCGCGAGCAAGGTGCCTTGAAAGACGAGGGCATTGACCTTATGGTCATGCCCGAAGGCTTGAAAGGCAGATTGCCGCGCTGACGGGTTCGCAGCGTCAACATAGTTGCCGAGTGGGCCTGTAAGCCGGGTTCTGTCGTGAACGGTCATTTATCTTGTCTGCACGTTACCATGCAGCTCCACGCACGCTACCCGAACGCGGACCGGGCCGGCCCATAGCGTTCCTATTCGCGCTTGCTCCGGATGG
>CALLRY010000333.1:0-1749 GCA_938014285.1 uncultured Collinsella sp.
GCGTCAAGAGCTACCACTGGGTGGCCTCCCCGCTCGCACTCGTAGGCGTCATCTGCAAAAAGGACGGCACCACCGTCGACATTAACATCGGCGACAAGGCCGACGACCCGGTCTTTACCATCTCCGACCTGCTGATCCATCTCTCGAGCGAGCAGATGTCCAAGCCTGCCAAGGACGCCGTCGACGCCGAGATCCTCGACGTGATCGTGGGCGGCCGCCCCGTCAAGTTCGATGAGGACGACAAGGACGCTCCCAAGGAGCCCGTCAAGCAGATGTTCTTGGACATCCTCAAAGAGCAGTACGGCGTCGAGGAGGAGGACTTCCTCTCCGCCGAGATCGAGGTCGTGCCCGCCGGCCCCGCCCGCGACATGGGCCTCGACCGCTCCATGATCTTGGGCTATGGCCACGACGACCGCGTCTGCGCCTACCCCTCTATGCTCGCCCAGATCAACGTCACCAACGTGGAGCGCACGAGCATCACGCTCATCGTCGACAAGGAGGAGATCGGTTCCGTGGGTGCCACCGGCATGACGAGTCGCTTCTTCGAGAACACCGTCGCCGAGATCATGACGCTCGCCGGCGAGGGTAGCCCGCTGGCCCTGCGCCGCGCGCTCGCCCGCAGCCGCATGCTCTCCTCTGACGTGTCCGCCGGCTTCGACCCGGGCTATGCCGCCAAGTTCGAGACCAAGAACGCCGCCTTTATGGGTCGCGGCCTGTGCTTTAACAAGTACACGGGCAGCCGCGGCAAGGGCGGCTCCAACGACGCCGATGCCGAGTATGTGGCCCTCGTCCGCGACATCATGGACAAGGCAGGCGTGGATTTCCAGACCTGTGAGCTCGGCCGCGTCAACGCAGGTGGCGGCGGCACCATCGCCTACATCATGGCCAAGTACGGCATGAATGTCATCGACTCCGGCGTTGCCGTTCTGTCCATGCACGCCCTATGGGAGGTCGCCAACAAGGCCGATATCTACGAGGCCTACCGCGGCTACAAGGCCTTCCTCGAGCGCGCCTAACCAGCCCTTCATAACTTGCGGTGAAATACGGACTAAACTGGCCTATAAACGGCCAAAACAGACCGTATTCCACCGCAACTTCCTTTTTGACAGAGGAGAGTCCATGCTGCAGGTCATCATTTCGCCCGCCAAGCAGATGCGCTCGGCCCAAGATGCTTTTGAAGTCCTGGGCATTCCGCCCTTTGCGCGCGAGACGGCTCGACTGCATCGCGCGTTGCTAGATATTGAGCGAAATGAAGGCAGCGGCGGCCTGCAGGCGCTATGGAACGTGAGTGACAAACTGCTGAGGCCTTGCCTCAACACCCTGCATGAGTTCGAGCCCATCTTGGAAAACGGCGACCTCGACAATCCCGATATCGCCCGCAATACCTCCCCCGCCGTCATGTCCTATCACGGCATTCAATACCAGAGCATGGCACCCGAGGTGATGGATGCCGCGCAGCTCGCATGGCTGCAAGACCATCTGTGGATCCTCTCGGGCCTTTACGGATGCGTACGCCCCTTTCATGCCGTCGAACCGTATCGGCTGGAGATGGGTGCGAAGCTCACCGTTGACGATGCCCGAGACCTCTACGCGTTTTGGAGCGACAAGCTCGCGCGGGTTATCGCCCCGGCAGGTTCAAACACCACGATCGTCAACCTCGCCAGCGTAGAGTATGCCAAAGCCGTTCTGCCCCACCTCGCGGGCGACGCCACAGCCGTCACGTGCCTCTTTGGCGAGGGTATCCGCAAC
>CALLRY010000334.1:0-2904 GCA_938014285.1 uncultured Collinsella sp.
AAGCCGCCGTGTTGCCACGACGCTGGTGGTCTCTTACACCACCGTTTCAGCTTTTCCCTTTACGCCTTGCGGCGCAGGTGGGAGTCTTCTTTTCTGCGGCGCTTTCCGTCGGATCACTCCGCCCGGCCGTTAGCCGGCATCCCGCCCTCTGGAGCCCGGACTTTCCTCACGCGTACTGCAAGCAGCACATCGCGCGACCGTCTGGCCCACTCAGCAGTGCAAGAGTGTAACACACCGTTGCCGCAGGCAATGGCACAACGCAAACGCTCGACACGATAAACCAAGAACCGCCATGCGCTACAATGGTCCTGTCGATGGGCAACGTCGTCAGTCGAGACGCGACCGCGCTCTACACCCCTCCGTCTACTCGGTGTGTTCCCGCCTCCTCCCCGAGGCGGGATGTCGGCATTTTTCATGCACCGACAACCAAATAGCCTGCAGACAGCATGGGCAGCATCGTGCATCTCGGCACAAATTGCAAAAAGGGACCCGTCCATTGCGGACGGATCCCTTAAAACAAGTGATTGTCAAACCGATTTACTCGGCGTCGGTCTCCTCGTCCTTCTTCTCGGAAGGCAGCGGGGTAACCTCGATCTCGACGCCCAGAGTCTCAGCAGCGGACTTCATGGACAGGGAGATACGACGACGGTCGAGGTCGATCTCCATGACCTTAACCTGAACCTTGTCGCCCACGTGGGTGACCTGAGAAGGCTGATCGACGTGCTTGTTGGCCATCTCGGAGATGTGCACCAGGCCCTCGATGCCCTCGCCCAGGTCGACGAAAGCGCCGAACGGGACAAGCTTGGTCACAGTGCCCTCGACGATAGCGCCGACGGGGTACTTCTTGACCAGCGCGCGCCACGGATCCTCGGTGGTCTGCTTGAGACCCAGGGAGATGCGCTCGCGGTTGAGATCGACGTCGAGAACCTCGACCTCGACCTCCTGGCCGACCTTGACAACCTCGGAAGGATGGTTGACGTGGTTCCAGGAGAGCTCGGAGATGTGGATGAGGCCGTCGATACCGCCGAGGTCGACAAAGGCGCCGAAGTCGACGATGGAGGAAACGGTGCCCTGGAGACGCATGCCAGACTTGAGCTTGGACAGGATCTCGGAGCGCTCGGCCTTACGGGACTCCTCGAGCACGACGCGACGGGAGAGGACAACGTTGTTGCGGTTGCGGTCCATCTCGATGACGCGGGCCTCGATGCGGGTGCCCATGTAGGAGGTGAGGTCCTTGACGCGACGGAGGTCGACGAGGGAAGCGGGCAGGAAGCCACGCAGGCCGATGTCGAGGATCAGGCCGCCCTTGACAACCTCGATAACCTCGCCCTCGACGTTCTCGCCGGAGTTGAACTTCTCCTCGATGCGGTTCCAAGCACGCTCGTACTCGGCACGCTTCTTGGACAGGACCAGACGACCGTCCTTGTCCTCCTTCTGGAGAACCAGAGCCTCGATGGGATCACCGAGTGCAACGATGTCTGCAGGGTTAGCGTCCTTGCGGATGGACAGCTCGCGGACCGGGATAACGCCCTCGGACTTGAATCCGATGTCAACGAGCACCTCGTCATGCTCGATCTTAACGACAGTGCCGTTAACGAGATCGCCCTCATCAAAGTCGGTAATCGTACCGTCGATGAGGTTGTTCATCTCCTCCTCGTTGACATCGTCAAGAGAGAAAATGGACGAGTTCTGAATCTCACTCAAAGGTGGACCCCTTTCGAACTACGGGGCCCCGATTGCTAGGACCTACAGAAGGGTGCGACAAGCACACAACGTTTAGGAACACTCGGGAGCCGACAGATACTAATGTGACGCTTATGCAATCACGTTCGTATAGGTTACGGGGAAATGAGTTCGATTTCAAGCGTGAACTGCGATTTTTTACTCGTGTGGAGACTTTTTCGTAATCTTATGAACACACGTCTCCGCAACTTGACGATAACCAGCCAGGCATTCGGCTTTGGGGTAAAGTATCCGGAGCCAACGATTCTAGATCGATTTTTCGAGAAAGGTGCCCGTGTGCTCAAAGCAGTCGTTTTCGATATGGACGAGACGCTTCTCAGCATCAACCTCAACGCGTTCATCCTTCGCTATTTTAAGGATGTCTCTTCGATGCTCGCGGATATCGGGCGCCGCAGCCGCGGTGGCACGATGGCACGCCTCGGCACCATCCTGGTCGACCTCAACGCCAATCGCCGCAGCGGCACGGACAACCGCACCAATCTTGAGTTTTACCAAGAAGAGGTCGAGCGCCGATGCGGGATCTACCTCTCCGATCCCCTCATCTACGAGGCGTTTACCTACTATGACCGCGAAGTTCTTCCGTACAAGAACGACGATGTCATTAACGCCCACGCCATGCCGGGTGCGCACGCCGCGCTCCAGGCGGTACAGAACGCGGGCCTGCGCTGCGCGCTCTTTACCAACCCCAGCTTTCCGCAGGGAGCCATCGAATGCCGCATGGGCTGGGGCGACCTGGCCGACGCCCCCTTTGAGCTCGTGACGCACATGGGCAACACCACGCGCTGCAAGCCAGATGCCACCTACTATCTAGAGCAGCTGCAGGTCATGGGACTCGAGCCACATGAGGTCCTCATGGTGGGCAACGATCCCAAGCGCGACTTCCCCAGCCCCGCCTGCGGTATCCAAACCGCCTATGTGGGCCAAGGCAAACCAAGCCGAGCCACCTGGCGCGGCACCATGGAAGACTTCGCCCGCGACTTTAACGCCGTAGTAGAAGCCTTCTACGAACACCAAGTAGCCGACGAACTGTCGTAGGACCCCTCCCTCGCTCCAAACAAAATAGCGCCGCAGGTTGAGCATTAGTCAGACACTATGACCCAATCCGAGGGCACGGAAACGACAGGAGCCCCCGCTCGTGACCGCGGGTCGGGGCTGCGACAA
>CALLRY010000335.1:0-5452 GCA_938014285.1 uncultured Collinsella sp.
ACCGGTCTTGAGCGTCAGCCCCACCGACTCCTCGTTCATCCAAGCAACCATAAGCACCTCGCCGGTGTCATACTGCTGAACAACACAAGGAATCAGCCCCTTGGCGTCGTATGTAAGCTTTGAAGGATCGGTTATCTCTTCCATTTCTCTCCCCAAATTCAAACTTCGCAGGTCGGCGAGGGTTGTCCAGGTGCCCGAGATTCCGAGCGACAAGCCCGACGACGCGTACTTAAGTACGCGAGGAGGGTTGGAGCCGGAAGGTCGGGTGCCTGGGCAAGCCGCAGCATTAGAAATCCAGCCTCACAGGAATACCTTGAGAGGCCATATACTCTTTGACTTCGCGAATGCTGAAGGTTCCAAAGTGAAAGACGCTGGCTGCCAGCACGGCGTCGGCCTCGCCCTCAATCACGCCCTCGGCAAAATGCTCGAGCGCGCCCACACCGCCGCTCGCAATCACCGGAATCGGCACCGCGCGCGCCACGGCGCGGGTGAGCGCCAGGTCAAATCCGGCCTTGGTGCCGTCGCGGTCCATACTGGTGAGCAGGATCTCGCCGGCGCCGCGACGAGCCGCCTCCTCGGCCCACGCCACCGCGTCGATGCCCGTGGCGTTGCGGCCGCCCGCCGTGAAGACCTCCCACTTGTCGGCACCAGATGCGCCGGGCAAACCGACGCGCTTGGCATCGATCGCCACGACCACGGCCTGGCTACCAAACGCCGCGGCAGCCTGGCTAATCAGCGACGGGTCGCGCACGGCGGCAGAGTTGAGCGACACCTTGTCGGCACCGGCTGCAACCATGGTGCGCATGCCCGCCAGGTCGCGAAAACCGCCGCCCACGGTATAGGGAATGGCTAGCTCCTCGGCCGCATGCGCCGCCATCTCGATGGTCGTCGCACGGTTGTCGCTCGTGGCGGTAATGTCCAAGAAGACGACCTCGTCCGCACCCTCGCGGTCGTAGGCGCGCGCCAGCTCCACCGGATCGCCCGCATCGCGCAAGCTCACAAAGTTGACGCCCTTGACCACACGGCCGTCCTTGACGTCCAGGCAGGGAATCACACGTTTGGTAAGCATGGGCTACTCCTCCCCTCGGGCGGCGGTCAGCGCCTGTACCAGCGTAAAGTTGCCCTCGTAGAGCGCGCGACCGGTAACGGCACCTTCAATCGCGCCCTCACGCACTGCGGCCAGCGCGCGGATGTCGTCGAGCGTCGAGATGCCACCCGATGCCACGACGGGAAAGCCCGCGACCTCGGCCACATGGCGATACGCCGCCACATCGATGCCCGCCTGCATGCCATCGCGCGCAATGTCGGTATACACCAGATGCTTAAAACCCAGCTCGGAAAGCTGCGCCACGGCGTCGTCGAGCGCCACGCCCGCGCCGTCACGCCAGCCATTCACCTTGACCTGGCCGTCGCGTGCGGCAATATCTGCCACCAACAGCTCGCCAAAGCCTTGGGCCGCCACCTCGGCAAAACCCGGCTCGGTCACGAGCACCGTGCCTAGTGCGATGCGGCGCGCACCGTAGCCGGCCAACTCGTCGATGCGCGCGAGCGAGCGGACGCCGCCGCCCACGTCCACGGACAGACCGTTGACGCCGCAGATGGCCTTAATCGCCGCCGAGTTGGCAGCGCATGTGTCCTCGTCCTCGCCAAAGGCAGCGGACAGGTCGACGACGTGCACCCAGCTTGCGCCCTGCTCGGCAAACGAGCGAGCAACGGCCACGGGGTCGTCGGAATATACCTTGCAGCGACTCCGGTCGCCGCGCTCCAGGCGCACGACCTTGCCGCCGATCAGATCGATTGCGGGAAACAGGATCATCGGCCGGCCTCCTCGACGATGCTCACGAAGTTCTTAAGAATACGCTGACCCAGCGCGGAGGATTTCTCGGGATGGAACTGGCAGCCCCACACGTTACCGTGGCGCACGATGCACGGGAAGCTCCGCGTATAGTGCGTGCGTGCCAACACATCGGCGGCATCGACGTCGTCGGCCACCGCGTAGCTGTGAGTGAAATACATGTTGGCGCCCTCGGCAAAACCGGCAAGCAACGAATCGGCCGCACCGGCGGGCGTCATGTGCACCTGGTCCCAGCCCACGTGCGGGACCTTCAGACGGCTCGACTCCAGGTGCGTGCACGAGCCACGCATGATGCCCAGGCCATCGACCCAGGGACCACCGGCCTGCTCGGAGGCATCGTCGTCCGCGTCCGCACCCTCGTCCGCAGGCACGCCCTCGTTGCCGCGCTCAAAAAATAGCTGGAGGCCCAGGCAGATGCCGAGCAGCGGAGTTCCGGCGGCAACGGCATCGAGCACGGCCACCTCCTCGCCGCTCTGGCGCATAAAGGCGATCGCGTCATAGAACGCGCCCACGCCCGGGATGACCAGGCCGTCGGCGTTGCGGATCTGCTCCGGATCGTCCGACGTGCAGGCGGCGGCACCGGCGCGCGCAAGCCCGCGCACGACGCTCGACAAGTTGCCCTTGTGGTAGTCGACCACCACAATCTTCGGTTCGCCCACGCGACCCTCCACTTCTCATCATCCAAAACCACCGCAAAGGGGACAGGCACCTTCGTGGTGGTTTTACCCTTGTGACGGTTACAGCGAGCCCTTGGTGCTGGGGATGCCCTGCACGTGGGGATCGAGCTCGCAGGCGTGACGCATCGTGCGGCCCACGGCCTTAAAGGCGGCCTCGATAATGTGGTGCGAGTTGCCGCCCGCCAGCTCGCGCACGTGCAGCGTGAGCTTGGCATCGCGTGCAAAGGCATAGAAGAACTCGACGGCCAGCTCGGTATCAAAGCTGCCCACGCGCTCGGTCGGCACGGGCAGCTCACAATAGGCCTGCCCACGGCCCGAGATATCCACGGCGGCCATCACGAGCGTCTCGTCCATGGCGATCGCCGCGTCGGCAAAGCGCGTAATACCCGCCTTGTCGCCCAGCGCCTGGCAGAACGCCTCGCCCAGCACGATGCCCGTGTCCTCGACGGTGTGGTGCGCGTCGACCTCGACGTCGCCCACCGCGCGCACCGTCAGATCGAACAGACCATGGCGGCCAAAGGCGTTGAGCATGTGGTCGAAAAACGGCACGCCGGTCGAGATATCGCACACGCCAGATCCGTCCAGGTCGAGCTTTACGACAATGTCGGTCTCGCCCGTCTTGCGGGTTACCTCGGCATAGCGGTCCATCTACATCTCCTCCTTCACCAGCGCGGCAAACGCAGCCAGCACCTCATCGTTTTCCCGCGGCGTGCCCACGGTAATGCGCAAGCAGTCCGCGAGCCCCGGCGCGTAGCTAAAGTCGCGCACCAAAATCGAGTACTCGTCGCGCAGGCGCTCGCGCACGCGTGTGGCATGCGGCGTACGCACGAGCACAAAGTTCGCCGCGCTCGGCCATGCCTCCACGGGCATGCCCTCGGCAGCCATCGCGCGCAGAGCGGCCTGTTCGCGTTCGCGCTCGGATGCGACCTGCGCCACCACGGGCGTGTAGGCATCACGGGCACGCACGCAGGCAAGTGCTGCCGCCTGGCTCAGTACGTTGACCGAATAGATCTGGCGAATCGCCGCGAACACGTCGATGACTTCAGGCGCCGCAATCACATAGCCCAGACGCGTGCCGGCAGCGCCAAACGCCTTGGACAACGTATGCAGAATCACCAGGTTGGGATGCTCGGCGATAAGCCCCTGCGCCGTGGTGGCCGCGCCAAACAAATCGTCGGCAAACTCAACGTAGGCCTCGTCGACCATTACCATGCCGGGGCACGCATCGCACAGCGCCGCGACAAAGTCGAGCGGTGCCACGTCACCCGTGGGGTTATTGGGCGAGGTCACGATTGCCAGGTTGCACTCGGACGCCGCCGCAAGCACAGCTGCCTGGTCGAGCTCAAAGGTCGCGGGGTCGCGCCACACGTCGCGCACCTCGGTCTGGCAGAGCGACGCAAAGAACGCGTACTCGCTAAAGCACGGCGGGCAGTTGAGCAGGGTCCGTCCCGCGCCGCCAAACGCCAACAGGTAGTTATAGAGCAGCTCGTCGCCGCCGTTGCCCACGCAGACATTCTCGCGCGTCACACCATGCCAAGCGGCAAGCTCGTCGCGCAGATCGTTGGACATGGGATCGGGATAGCGGTTGAGCGGTGTAGCGGCCAGGGCGGCGTCGACCGCCTCGCGCACGCCAGCCGGCACGGGATAGGTGTTCTCGTTGGCCGAAAGGTTGATGCGCGTGGGCGTAAAGTTGGGATCGTAGGGCTCAATGCCGGCCAAGTAGGGCTGGACGAGCTCCTTCATGCGGGGCGTGAGTTCGGACATATTAGGCCTCCTTGCCAGTCGCGCCGGCGCCATCAGCGCTTGCAGCCGCCAGGTCCACGCCCTCGGCAACCGTCGCCACGGCGTCGCCCGGCCAGGCAACCTTGGTCAGGTCGGCCGCGGCGAGCGACTCGGCGCTCACGGCATCCTCGCCCTGCTCCAACACGCGGCGGCGCAGCGCGGCGGAAAGCGCGTGTGCCCACAGACCCTCGGCCTCGGCGAGGCGCTGCGTGGCAGGAGCATCGGAGAGCAGGCCCTCGGGTGTATAGCAAATGACACTCGAGCGCTTGACGAACTCCTCCACCGAAAGCGGGTTGGAGAACATGGCCGTGCCGCCGGTCGGTAGCGTGTGATTGGGGCCGGCAACGTAATCGCCGAGCGGCTCCGAGCTCCAAGCGCCCACAAAGATAGCGCCGGCGTTGCGAATGCCGCCGAGCAGGCCCATCGCGTCCTTGCAGTGCAGCTCAAGGTGCTCAGGCGCCACCGTGTTCACGGCCTCGACGGCGGCGGCCATGTCGGCGGCCACCACGATGGTGCCCTCATTGTCGAGCGAAGCGCGCGTAATCTCGGCACGCGGGGACTGCGCCACCAGGATGTCGATACCCGCCTCGACCTCACACGCAAACTGCTCGTCGCAGGTCACCAGATAGCAGGCCGCCAGCGGATCGTGCTCGGCCTGGGCCATCAGGTCGGCCGCGACCACCATGGGCTTGGCCGTGGCGTCGGCCAGCACGCAGACCTCGGAGGGACCAGCAACCATATCGATACCCACGTCACCCGAGACAATCTGCTTGGCAGCGGCGACAAAGGCGTTACCCGGGCCGGTAATCTTGTCGACACGCGGAATGGTCTCGGTACCGTACGCCAGCGCGGCCACGGCCTGGGCGCCACCCACCATATAGATCTCGTCCACGCCGCCGAGCTTGGCAGCCGCGAGCGTATAGGGGCTGATTAGGCCATCTTTTTGCGGCGGGGTCACCATGACCACGCGCTTAACGCCAGCCACCTTGGCAGGGATGGCGTTCATAAGCACCGTGGAGGGATACTGCGCACGACCGCCTGGCACGTAAATGCCGGCAGCGGCAAGCGGGGTCACCTTAACGCCGAGCATCGTGCCGTCCGGGCGCGTGGTAAACCAGCTCTGCTCGACCTCACGCTG
>CALLRY010000336.1:0-9683 GCA_938014285.1 uncultured Collinsella sp.
TGACGCTCAAGACCGGTACCACGTGGTTTTGGAGCCGCAGCCGTCAGGAGCTCTGGAACAAGGGCGCGACGAGCGGCAATATGCAAGAGGTCAAGGAGCTCTGGGCCGACTGCGATAGCGATACGCTGCTGGTCAAGGTCGACTCGCCGGGTCCGGCCTGCCATACCGGCAACCGTACCTGCTTCTTTAGGAAACTCGCGTAGGGCGGGCGCTCGACTAGGCGCTTGGCCAACCAGAAAGGATTGAACCATGGGTGTGCGCACCGCGAATGTTCAGGATGGAAATATCGGTGAGACGCTGACGGGGCTGGCCGAGGTGATTCATGGCCGTCGCGACGCGTCGCCGCAGGAGAGCTATACCGCTCGTCTGCTGACCGACGTCGAGGATGAGCTGCTAAAGAAGCTTGCCGAGGAAGCGAGCGAGGTCATCATGGCCTGCAAGGATAACGACCACGATCACATTCGCTACGAGGCCGGTGACCTGGTCTACCACCTGCTCGTGACGCTCGAGCGCTACGGCATCACCCTCGACGAGCTGGCCGGCGAACTCAACGCCCGCCGCCACTAGTCATTGGGGACGTTCTTAAACGACTAGTCGTTTGGGACAGTCTTTGTTGGTGTAACGGGGTCATGGAAGTTGCGGTGAAATAGGGACTGTTTAAGCGCTTCATCAGGCAAAACAATCCCTATTCCACCGCAACTTATGAAGGGATGGCTAGTCGAGGGGTGTGGGTTCCCATTCGCCGTTGGGGTGGGGGATGTCGAAGGTTCGGTAGCCGCAGTCGTAAGCGTGGGCCTGGGCCTCGCGGATGTTCCAGCAGATGTCGCAGGCGCGGTGTGCGTCCGAGCCAAAGGTGATGGGTACCTCGGCGTGGGCGAAGCAACGCAATAGCCCGGTCGCGGGATAGTAATCGTCGAGCCCCTTGCGCGGCGCGGCGGTCGAGACCTCAACGCGGCGGCCTGTGTCGTGAGCGCACTCGGCCATCTGCCCCCAGAACGGCGTCGGGTCAAAGTCGGGCGCAAAGCCTTCCTTCGAAAAGCGCATGACCAGGTCGGGGTGAGCCATCACATCAAAGTTGAGCGGGCTCTCGCAGGCGCGGCACCAGTCATCGACATAGCGCTCCCACACGCCGCGTACCCCCAGGTTTTCCCAAACGTGCAGGTTGGTGTCATCGTCGATCCAGCCGCAGCGCGAATCGGGCGTATCGGGACGAGCGACGTCCTCCGTTCCCGCCGTACCCGCGGCACCGGCCATGATATCGCCTGGGTTGCCAATCCAGTGCACACTGCCCAGGCGCACGACGGCGCTCTGGGACCAGCGCTCAACCAAAGGCTCGCAGCCCTCGTACCAATCGCATTCGAAACCGTAGATAAAGGTGAGTTCTGGCGCAATCTGAGCGGCAAGATTGCGAGCGTCCTCAAAAGCCAGACGATGTGCCGGCAGGTCGCCCTCGACGACCTGCACCTCGCAGTTGGCATCCATGCTGGCAGGTAGGGTGAGATGGTCGGTCGAGACCATGGCGCGGCAGCCGGCGGCGACAGCGGCGCGGACGTTGTCCTCAAATGAGGCATGGCCGTCCGAAAACGAGGTGTGGGTATGGCAATCGACCAGCGGGCACATAGGCATAGCGGCTCCTTTGCATTTGGCGAATCCGCTCCATTGTAATGGCGCAGCCTCGGCGCGTCGTACGCGCGGGGTGCCGAAATCGATTGGAAAGGGTGCGCGGCGCGTGGTGCGGCCTCGCTTGCGCTTTCAAAACATGTACATTAGCCTCCAAAAGCTGCAAAAAATGACATGTTTGGAGGCTGACGTACACGTTTGAGTGGAGCGGGCCGGCGTTGGAGCGCGCCAGCACTTGCGCCCAGCAAAAGTCGCACCTATCCCATGACGCCGCCCCTGCGCCGCCCGCGATGTGCTAGCGTTTGGATGAACAAAACGAGCCCGTGCGGAAAGGAGCCGGACCGTATGCCATGCGATAGCAAATCTCCGCTGTCTCGCGAGACCGATGCGCCCGAGACCATCGTCAAGCTGGAATGCGACATCGACGATGCGTCGCCCGAGGTACTCGCCTACGCCGCCGACCGCCTGCGCGAGGCCGGTGCGCGCGAGGTGCACTGGCTGCCCGTTTATTGCAAGAAAGGCCGCCCCGGCTGGCAGCTGCAGGTAATCTGCACCTACGGGGATATCGAGCGCCTGCAGACGATCATCTTCTTGGAAACCACGACCAACGGCATTCGTCGCCAGGTCATGGAACGCGTTTGCCTGCCACGCCGCTTTGAGCAGGTGACGACGCCATGGGGCGAGGTGTCCGTCAAGGTGGCCACCCTGCCCGACGGCAGCGAGCGTGCAGCGCCCGAGTACGAGGACTGCGCCCGCCTTGCCTGCGAGCACGGTGTGCCGCTCCAGCGCGTGATGCAGGCGGCTCAGAGCGCGGCGCTGCGATTCGAGTAACACGGTAGATGGGCTCCACATCCGCCGGACCCCGTATTCAGCTCCCATCAACCCCACTCCGAAAGGACTCCCCATGAAATACCTCATCGCTTCCGACATCCACGGCTCGGCATACTGGGCCGAGCGCCTGTGCACTGCCATCGAATCCGAGCAGCCCGACCGCATTGTGCTGCTGGGCGACCTGCTCTACCACGGCCCGCGTAACGACCTGCCGCGCGACTACGCCCCCAAGCGCGTGATTCCGCTGCTCAACGCCCTGGCTGACCGCATCATCGCCGTCCGCGGCAACTGCGACGCCGAGGTCGACCAGATGGTCCTCGACTTCCCCGTCATGGCCGACTACGCCACGTTGTTTGACGAGACCGGCCGTGAACTGTTCCTGACGCACGGCCACGTTTTTGGCGCCGGTATGCACAACAGCGTCGACCACGCGCCCGCGCTGCCCGAGGGTTCCGCGCTCGTCTACGGCCACACGCACGTCAAGGTTAACGAGGAAAGCGTCGCGCACCCGGGCCTGTGGCTCTTCAACCCCGGCAGCGTGAGCATTCCCAAGGACGGCACGCACAGCTACGGCGTCTACGAGAACGGCGCGTTCCGCCACGTGGTCATGGAGGAGGACTAACCATGGCCGAGCATATGGCTCAGCAAAATGCCGAGGGCTCGCGCGATCTGTCCACGCTAGTCGACGCGTCGGCTGAGCTGCAGCATCTGGTGCAGACCATCTGGCGCCTGCGTCAGCCCGATGGCTGCCCGTGGGACCGCGAACAGACGCATCAGAGCATTGGCAAGAACATGATCGAGGAAGCCTACGAGGCGCTCGATTGCATCGAGACCGACGACGCGGCGCATCTGCGCGAGGAGCTCGGCGACGTGCTCATGCAGGTAGTGTTGCATGCGCAGATCGCGGCGGACGCCGGTGAGTTTACGCTGGCCGATGTGGCGCGCGATATCGACGCCAAGCTCATCCGTCGTCACCCGCACGTGTTTGGCGATGTGGATGTCGATAACTCTGACGAGGTGCTCAAGATTTGGGACGAGGTCAAGCTTGCCGAGAAGGCCGCCAAGGACAAGGCCGTGGCGGCAGGCGAGGCCGCGCCCGAGGGCCTGCTCGACGGCGTGCCCACGCACCTGCCGGCGCTGATGCAGGCGCAGAAGGTGTCGCGCAAGGCGGCTGCCGTAGGCTTTGAGTGGGAGACGGTCCAGGACGTGTGGGACGAGGTAGCTGAGGAGCGTGCCGAGTTTGAGGCCGAGGCTCCCGGAACGCCCGAGCGCGAAATGGAGTTTGGCGATCTGCTCTTTGCCCTGGTCAACGTCGCGCGCAAGGAGGGTATCGACGCCGAGAGCGCCCTGCGCGCGAGCACGGCCAAGTTTCGCCGTCGCTGGGCTGCGATGGAGCAGATGGCGGCCGATGCCCACGTAGATCTTGCCGAGCTTTCGACCCATGGCCTCAACGACCTGTGGGACGCAGCAAAGGCAGGGGAGTAATACCGCGGGAGCGATGGGACAGACTTGTCCTATCGCTCCCATTATTTTTTTAAAAAGATTGTATCCCTTGGCTAACTTAGGGCATAATGCAAAAAGTGCGACAAGGCTAACTTATGAACCTTCGCGCCGCTGCAGCGTGCAAGCCGTGTCGCCAAGCATTCAACCCGTTTCCAAGTGAGAGGGAGACAACATGAGCGATATTTTGGATGTCTACGGTCGCGAGGTGCTCGACAGCCGCGGCAACCCCACCGTCGAGGTTGAGGTCGTGCTCGAGGACGGCAGCTTCGGCCGCGCGATGGTGCCTTCGGGCGCTTCGACCGGCGCCTTTGAGGCATGTGAGCTGCGCGACGGCGACAAGGGCCGCTATCTGGGCAAGGGTGTCTCGCAGGCCGTCGAGCACGTCAACAACGAGTGTGCCGATGCCGTCGTGGGCCTCGACGCCTTCGATCAGCGCGCCGTCGATGCCGCGCTAATCGCCGCGGACGGTACGCCCAACAAGACCAAGCTCGGCGCCAACGCCATTCTGGGCGTGTCGCTGGCCGTTGCCCGCGCCGCAGCCGAGTCGGCGGGCCTGTCGCTGTACCAGTACCTGGGCGGTGTCAACGCCCATCTGCTGCCCACGCCCATGATGAACATCCTCAACGGCGGCGTGCACGCCGACAACAACGTCGACTTCCAGGAGTTCATGATCATGCCGGTGGGCGCCCCGAGCTTTGCCGAGGGTCTGCGCTGGTGTGCCGAGGTCTATCACACCCTCAGGGGCGTGCTGCACGAGGCCGGCTTGGGCGGCGGCGTGGGCGACGAGGGCGGCTTTGCGCCAAACCTCAAGACCAACGCTGAGCCGTTCGAGTACATCACCAAGGCCGTCGAGAAGGCTGGCTTTAAGCCCGGCGTCGACTTCATGTACGCCATGGATCCGGCCTCGACCGAGTTCTACAACGCCGAGACCGGTATGTACGAGCTCAAGGGCGAGGGCGTGGAGTACACGAGCGCCCAGATGGTTGATTACTGGGAGAAGCTCGTCGACACTTATCCCATCATCTCCATCGAGGATGGCATGGCCGAGGAGGACTGGGACGGCTGGGTTGAGCTCACCCGTCGCATTGGCAACAAGGTGCAGCTGGTGGGCGACGACCTGTTCGTCACCAACACCGAGCGCCTCAAGAAGGGCATCGAGCTGGGCGCCGCCAACGCGATTCTGGTCAAGGTCAACCAGATCGGCACGCTCACCGAGTCGCTGGAGGCTATCGAGACCGCCAAGGAGGCCGGCTACGCTTGCATCGTAAGCCACCGTTCTGGCGAGACCGAGGACTCCACGATTGCCGACCTGGTCGTGGGTGTTAACGCCGGACAGATCAAGTCGGGTGCCCCGTGCCGCAGCGACCGTATCGCCAAGTACAACCAGCTCATCCGTATCGAGGACGAGCTCGAGGGCAGCGCGCGCTTCGCCGGCAAGGCCGCGTTCTATAACATTCGCTAAACGGGCGAATTTGGCGAGGGGGAGGCTGACTCGGTTCCGCCCCGCCTTGGCTGGATGCCGCAAAGCGCTAAGGGCGCTGGGCCATACGGCTCAGCGCCTTTTTTATGTCGAGCAAGGGCCGCCGAAGGCGGTGCGCGCACTCGTGCTATAACTAAAAGACTTAGCGCAAACAAACCTCAACCGCACAAGGCGCACATGGATCAGATTTACGACAACAGGTACTATTCCGCCGGTTCGCGTGAGCCGTCACCTCGCCGTGCGCGCACGGTGCAGCTCGGCGGGTCCGATTACGCCGGTGCCGACCGCTCCATGCAGCGACCGACAAGCGCCTCACACTCCCGTGCTCAAATGAATACGCCGACGGACCGTCCGCCACGTTCGGTGCGCCCGGCGCATTCGGAGCATGCTCAGCGTTCCTCAGCTCAAACGCATGAAAAGTCGCACCGTCCCTCGAACCGTCTTTCGGGCTCGGACTTCATGCATTACGCCAACGACAACGCGGTGGTCAAGGCAATTTACGACTTTACCCACGGTCCCCAGCGAGGGCTATTCATCGGCATCGTTGTGGCGCTGGCGCTCGTGAGCCTGTATTTCCCCGTGCGCGACCTGTACGTGGCAAAGCGTTCGAGCGATATCTTGGCCAAGCAGGTCGAGATTCGCGAGCAATATAACGACGACCTGCAAAAAAGCGTCGACAAGCTGCTTTCGGAGGAGGGTATCAAGGACGCGGCATCCGAGGACTTGGGCCTGGTGATGCCCGGCGAGAAGAGGATTGAAGTGCAGGGCCTGGACGACGATTCGGATTCTTCGTCGAGCCAGAAGTCGTTGAACGCCAAGAAGGCCAGCGAAGTTGCCAAGGAAATCGAAGAAGTCGGCAAGGACGCGCCGTGGTACATCCAGGCGCTCGACATGCTGTTTGGGTTTAACGGTGTCGAGGGCCAGACGGTCGTGTCCAACGGCAAATAGCGCCCGGAGGGGAGCCCGCAATGACAAATTGCAAACGCTATAAGGTAGCCGCGATCGACCTGGGAACGGTGTCGTCGCGACTGGTGTTGGCCCAGGTCGAGGGCGGGGCAATCGTGGAATCGTCCAAGCATACCGAGATTACCGATCTGGGTGAGGGCGTGGACGCGACGGGTCGCTTTTGTGAGGCGGCCGTCGAGCGCGTGCTCGCTGCGTGCCGGATGTTTGTGGACGAGGCTCGTGCCTTTGGAGCCGCGTGCATCTGCACCACATGCACGAGTGCCGCGCGCGATGCATCCAATGCCGCACTGCTGCTGGACGGCCTGCGCGATCTGGGGCTTGAGCCACAGGTGATTCCGGGCGAGGTCGAGGCACGCCTGACGTTTTTTGGCGTGGCGCACGACTTTGCCGGCGAGCGCATCATTGTTGCTGATTCGGGCGGCGGCTCCACGGAGCTCGCGACGGGCGTCTATGCGCCGGAGCGCGGGGTCTTTGCGCTAGAAGGGACGCGCTCGCTGGACATTGGCTGCCGCCGCGTGACGGAGCGGTTTTTCTCGGCGCTGCCGCCTGCGGGCGGCGAGCTTACTGCCGCTGCCACGTGGGCAGGCGAGCAGTTTACGGGCTACTTTAAGAGCTTGCCTGTCGATTTTGAGCGTGCCGAGCGCCTGGTCGCAGTGGGCGGCACGGTGACTACGCTGGTGGCTCTGGTCCACGAGCTGGAGCCGTACGACTCGAGCTTTGTGCACCTACGCGAGCTGTCGCTGGCGCAGGTCTCGGCCGCTATCGAGCGCATGTCTGTGTTGGACGCGGACGGCATCGCCGCGCTACCGGGTGTACAGCCCAAACGCGCGGGCGTGATCTTGGCTGGCGCCGTGGTGATCCGCGAACTCATGCGTGTCGGCGGCTACAAGACGCTCACCGTAAGCGAGAACAGCCTACTCGCCGGCATGGCCGCCACCATCAACGAGAGCCTCGACGGCGCCACCCCCACCATCGCCTGGACTCCGATCCTGAGCGCCCTTTAACCATCCTTCTCTGAGTTGCGGTGAAATAGTTCCTAAATAAGCTGGTAAACGGTATAAACAGGATCTATTCCACCGTAACTTAGAGCCTCACCGGCGTCCAAAAGAAACGGGCCCGCATCCCTGGGGGACACGGGCTCGTAAGTAATACATGGTAGGGGCGGTGGGACGTCCGCGTATTTGCTGCGCAAATCCGCACCGGCTTCGGCCGCCTGCCGACGCCCTCGCCGGCTCGCTGCGGACGCTGCGCGTCCGCTTGACGCTCGCCCTCTCGCGGGTTCGAGCCCCACCGGCGTTCAAAAGAAACGAGCCCGCATCCCAAAGGGACACGGGCTCGTAAACAATACGTGGTAGGGGCGGTGGGACTCGAACCCACAATCCTTGCGGCGAGAGATTTTAAGTCTCCTGCGTATGCCAATTCCGCCACGCCCCCGTGAGACTAGAAGTCTAGCACAAGCCGCCCGTTACGCGTTGACAGCCATCGAGTGCCGGCCCGACTTTTCCAGGTACTCGGCAAACTTGGCCTCGTCGCCCTTGTTCTTGTACTGTAGGGCCAACAGGTACTCCAGGCGGCAACCCTTAACCTTATCGTCGCCGGCCTCCTCGAGCATGCGCTCCAGCTCGGGAATGTCGTTGTGGCGCTTGAGGATCATCGTGTCGTACATCAGTTGGCATTCGTGCGCGACTGCCTCGGCCTGGCCGCCCTCAAAGCCTTTGATCTCGTGCAGCAGCTCCTTGGACTTCTTGCGGTTCTCCTGACCAACGTAGTAGTTAAAAGCTTTGATTACCAGGTCGACGCGCTGCATTTTGGGCAGGTTGAGCCCCAGCAGCAAATCGAACATCTCGTCGGCGCGCTTGTGGTCCTCGCGCAGCAGATAGGAGTTCAGGCGCAGGTAGTCGCGATTGTAGCGCGGGTACAGCATGCTGGTGAACTTGCTGTCGAGCAAGCGATCGAACTCGTCCCACTGCTTAGCGGCCATAAGCTGCTGCAGGCGTTTAAACATGGTGCGTTTTTTTACGCTAAAGAACACCGATATGGCGATACAAATAATGACGACGGCGGTCCAGAGTGTGCGGGAATCGGGCATATTGAGCTCCTCAGTCGCTCGTAAAACAAGCGGTATGACAATGCGTGCTAGATGTATTATACGCAGCGTGCAAGCAAACTGGCACAAAAGCGCATCGAGGCCGAGCGCCATCGCTCGCTGCGGTACACTTACCTAAAGTAAACCATGAAGGGAGACACTACCTATGAAGAAGATCGTTTTGGCTTGCGGTGCTGGCGCTGCTACTTCCACGCTTGTTGCCCAGAAGGTCGCCACCCTGCTCGACGCCAACGGCTATGCCGGCAAGTACGAGATCGTGCAGTGCGCCATCTCCGAGGCCAAGGACTACTGCGACGAGGGCGCCGACCTGCTGATCGCTACCACCGTTGCCCCCGAGGGCCTCACCTGCCCGTACGTGAGCGGCGTGCCCTTCATGACCGGCATGAACCGCGTCGCTGCCGAGAAGGCCGTTCTCGACGTCATGGCTCAGTAGGCGCTGCCTGTATGAATGAGCAGAACGCCAATCCGGTCGAGCTCTTTGGCATGCGCGTTGCCCATGTGGGCATTAACGCTACCGACCCGGCAGACGCCCTGGAAATCGCGGAGCTGTTCTCGACGATGATGGGCCTGCCCGTCATCGAGACCCCGGTTTCGTACTTTAACGATTCGCTGGTCGAGATCATGAAGCAGAACGGTCGTGGCGCCAAGGGTCACATCGGCTTTGCCGTCAACGACATCGATGCGGCGGAGAAGTGGTTTGCCGAGCGCGGGCTCGAGGTTAACGAGGAGTCGCGCGTGCTGCTGCCCGACGGTGGCACCAAGCTCGTGTACTTTAAGCGCGAGTTCGCCGGCTTCGCCGTGC
This sequence comes from uncultured Collinsella sp., assembly GCA_938014285.1. Classification (GTDB taxonomy): domain Bacteria; phylum Actinomycetota; class Coriobacteriia; order Coriobacteriales; family Coriobacteriaceae; genus Collinsella. The sequence goes on from CALLRY010000336.1 coordinate 9,310, forward strand.
ACCTGTGCCGCGAGTAGCGTACAAGCTGCTTATAGCTAGCAAAAAGGGATAGGGCCGCATGGCCTTATCCCTTTTTTATGCCGAGGGGTCGACTTCTGCGACAGTCAAAAAACTGAAGTCTAATACTTTTCCGAGAAGTGAACGAGCAGAATCGGACCCCCGAAGCATCGACACTTTAAGGGTATCGTTTTCTGCGGTTTCGATACTAGAATCCTGCGATTTTGCCGACGAAAAATGTGGATGCTTCCGGGGTCCAAAAACAGACGTTCACTTCGCGGAAAAGTATTAGACCTCGATTCACGAGGGGGCTTCCTACCGCGGCAGGCGAATCGTAAAGCGGCTGCCGACGCCTTCGACCGAGGTCACGCCGATGA
>CALLRY010000337.1:0-4213 GCA_938014285.1 uncultured Collinsella sp.
TTTCCACGGCACCTCTGAGCACATCTCCCTCGACTACCTGGCTCTGCCCTCCGAGGTCGAGAAGGGCTCCCTCATCCTGATCGATGACGGCCTGGTTGCCCTCGAGGTCGAGTCCGTCGACGGCCAGGACATGACCTGCGTCGTCAAGAACGACGGCCTGATCGGCGAGCGCAAGGGTGTTAACATGCCCAACGTCAACATCTCGCTGCCCGCTATCACCGAGCGCGATCGTCAGGACATCCTCTTTGGCCTGACCGAGAACATCGACTACATCGCCGCTTCCTTCATCCGTGACGGCGAGTCCGTCCGCGGCATCCGCGAGCTTTGCCGCGAGAACGGCGGCGAGCACGTGACGATCTTCCCGAAGATCGAGTGCGCCCTGGGCGTCGAGAACTTCGACGAGATCCTCGAGGCTTCCGACGGCATCATGGTCGCCCGTGGCGACCTGGGCATCGAGATCAAGCCCGAGCTCGTTCCGCACATCCAGAAGGAAATCATCGCTAAGTGCAACGCAGCCTACAAGCCCGTTATCACCGCTACGCAGATGCTCGACTCCATGCAGCAGAACCCGCGCCCGACGCGCGCCGAGGTTGCCGACGTTGCTAACGCCATCTACGACGGCACCGACGCCGTTATGCTCTCTGGCGAGTCCGCTGCCGGTAAGTACCCGGTCGAGGCCGTCAAGATGCAGGCCAGCATTGCTCTCGAGACTGAGAAGTACCTCCCGGCTCACGCTCCGCTCGAGGTTCCGGCTGACGCTCACGGCACCCGCGTCGTCAACAACGTTGTGGGTATGTCCGCTGTGAACATGGCTACCACCGTTGGCGCCAAGTGCATCACCGTGCCGACGACCACCGGTCGTACCGCTCGCCTGATCTCGCACTTCCGTCCCAACATGCCGATCTGCGCGTTCTCCCGCCACGAGTGGGCCGTCCAGCAGATGATTATGTACTGGGGCGTTATCCCGCACCAGGCCGAGATTACCCAGGGCACCGTCAACGGCACGATCGTCAAGGCGATCGAGACCGCTAAGGAGCTCGGCTACGTCGAGGCCGGCGATCTGACCGTCGCCACCGCCGGCGACCCCCGCATGAGCGTCCAGCTCGAGGACAAGGTCTCCTCGACCAACGTCGCTTACGTCGCTCAGGTGCGCTAAAACGCACTTGCAAGCATACTTGCATTGCAAAGGGCCCGGAAGGCTTCGCCTTCCGGGCCCTTTTTCTGTGCCAATGCCGCCGCATGGCAAAACACGCACTCATTTCTTTACCAAAAGCGCGAAATCCACCCTTCGAGGCCCAAAACTAAAGCCGCAAGCGCTAAAAGTGTTCGCCCGGTGGCAAACCCACACCTCACACAGGGCTGATAAATCGTTTTAGCAAGAACCAAATCGACCTGGTTTTCGGAAGTATGCGGCAAATTCTGGAACCTCCGAGCACACCCTGTTTTTTCGCAACAAAATGCCTGATAAACTAGCCTCAAAAGCCAGGTCCGCTCATAGGGTTCAGATTTTGCCGCATACTTCCGGATTGACGCTGGCATCACTCGCTTCAAAGAGATGATTTCGGCCAGGAGGGCATTATGGACCTGACGCTTTGTGGGCAATCCGCCTTTAACTACTACCGCATCCCGCCGCAGGTATTAGGCCTTTACCCCGCCATTAGCCTTGGCAATATGGATCGCAGATGTTGTGGCCTCGGAAGTCATGCAGTTGTAAAAGACCTGCTTCACGCACCACTTCACAGGCTTGTATTCACTCGGGCACAATCCGGGTCGCGAAGCCTGTTTAAATCGCACCTCCTGACCCAAGAACCACCTCCGGGGTCGTTTAGGCAGACTGAACATGGGTTTGATGTCACGTCACCGGAGTTCACGCTGCTCAGCCTTGCCACGCAGGTCTCACGCAACCAGTTACTCATGGCGTGCTACGAGATGTGCGGCTCCTTTGCAGTGTTTAAGCCCTGCGAGCGAACGCAACAACAACTCGATGAAGCTATTTCGCTTAAGTTCATTCCACCCAACTGCGGCTGGGAGCGAGTTAACGACACCAAGGGCAATGACACCAACTTGTGGAAGCGCACGCCGCTTCTTACCGCAACGGATATCGCCGCGTTCGCCAAGCAAGCCGCAGGCCTGCGCGGCGTCAAACAACTGCGCTGGGCGGCCGAGCACATGACGGGGCAGGCCGCCTCGCCCTTCGAAGTACAGACCTCCATGCTTATCTCGCTCCCCCGCGACGAGGGCGGCCAGGGCATCGAGATCGCCAACAACGCGCGCATCCCGCTCAGTGAAGCCGCACGTTCGCTGTATGACAAAACCTGCTGCTACGCCGATATCCTCATCGAAAGCGCCACCGACAGCATGGGCGTCATTCTGGAATGCCAAGGCCGCTCTGCCCACGACAGCGAAGCCGCGAGCCTCTCCGATGCCGAGCGCGCCACCGCACTCACAAGCATGGGCTACGACGTCATCCAAATTACCTATGACCAGATCAAGGAGAAGAAGAGCTTCGACCACATAGCCGAGCTCATCCATAAAAAGGCCGGGCTTCCCCACATCCCAAAGACCAAACAGGAGCGCATTGCCGAAGATACCTTACGGCAAGAGCTACTTGTCGATTGGGTTGAGCTATTCACTGCCGCGCCGGCCGGCTAGCAGCTAGCGATCAGAGGGACTGCGGGGACGTCAGAAGCGGCAACGCGAGCCGCAAAGCCCGCCTCGGTCAGCTCGATCACCTCGGTAAACGTCGCGTCGAAGAACTCCTCGGTCAGCAGGCGGTATGGCGGATGGTCGGGCTCACCGGGGTTTTCTCGCACGATCTCGTGCATAACGCCGATGGTCTTGAGCACATACTCCTTATGGATGGGATACTGCCCAAAACGCGTCGCCGCAGTATACAGGCGATCGGTTGCGCGCGGAATCGAAACAATGCCGAGCGTCTTGCCAAACCAGTCAAAGTCACCTTGCTTTTTAATGCGGAACTCCTCGCACGGCTTGCCGCCGTGCGCCTCCAGGTACTGATTCACGCGCGTATTCCATACGGTATCGGCCACCAGATGCGACCAGACACCCAGCGTCAAATCGAGCAACGACTGCGCCACGTCCTCGGACGCAAGCGAGAACTCACGAGCGCCGGGACCGACAACCGGCTCGGCATCCCTGTAGCGCTGGGGATAGTGCACGCGATTCAGTCGCTCGCGCTCCTCGATAATCGAGGTCGCCGCGGCTGGCGCACCGGTGGGCGAACTTTTAAGCAACGGTGCCACATAGGTATCCCAGAACTCATGCTCACGAGGCTTAGGGATAGGCTCGGGCTTTGCAAAGTGCGTAATGCGGTACGGGATGGGATCGGCGATGCCAGGGACCATATAGCCCACGAAGATATCCGGAACCACGCAGCCAAACAAAAAGGCATTGCGGTCGCGCACGCTATTGGCAAGCGCACCGGTGCGCTCCAGCAAACGCTCCGTCTGAGCGATATGAATGTTCCAGCTTGGCATAGCCACCCCCATAAAAAACCTGGATAACTATACCATCACGGCAAAGCCGCGCGGACGGCTACGCACGCTCTACGCAGCAACTAGTCCGTAGCACCGCTTTCGGTTCCATACGACGACGAAGACGCCTCGACCACATGGTGATATCGATCGATATAGATTGCACGGGCACCCAGGCGTCGCACCAAATCCTGGTGATGCGTGCTCATCAAGACCGTCTTACCCGCCGCGACATAAGCCAGCAAGAAATTGACCACGATGTCGCATGAATCCTCGTCGAGCCCATTGGTAGGCTCGTCGAGGACCAAGATATCCGGGTTCATCGACACCACCGCAGCCAGCGCAACACGCTTCTTTTGCCCGCCCGAGAGCTGATAGGGAGAGGCGTCGGCAAGGTCGGCAACCTGGAACAGCCCCATGGCATCGCGCACGCGGCGCTCGAGCTCGTCTGCCGGCAGACCCATCTGCGCGGGACCAAAAGCAACTTCCTCGCCCACCGTGGCGCAGAACAGCTGGGCATCGGCGTTTTGGAATACGAAGCCCACGCGCTGGTGGAACTTCTGAGCAGCAGCAGAATCCTTCAGATACGCCGCATCGACCACGTGCCCGTCAAACAGGTATGCCCCTGCGTCCGCGAGTTCAAGGCCGTTAATAAGACGCATAATCGTCGTCTTGCCGCAGCCGTTGGGACCGAGCAGGGCAACGAGTTCACCACGATC
>CALLRY010000338.1:0-1345 GCA_938014285.1 uncultured Collinsella sp.
CGACCCCGCCCGCTTTTCTTTTTCTCGATAGGAGTACCCATGATTAAGAATGAGAACGTCGAGGGCGAGCCTGCCTACGACGAGACGTACCGCCGCGGCCCCGTGGTCATGCGCGGCCCCATGATTCCTAAGGACAACACCTACGCCAACCTGCTGGCGCCCGAGGAGTCGACCGACTGGCTGCATGCCGATCCGTGGCGCGTGCTGCGCATCCAGGCCGAGTTTGTCGATGGTTTTGGCGCGCTGGCCGAGCTCGGACCCGCAGTGACCATCTTCGGCAGCGCCCGCACGCCCAAGACGGACCCGGCCTACAAGGCGGCGCGCACCGTCGGCCGTAAGATTGCTCAGCGCGGCGTGGCGGTTATCACCGGTGGCGGCCCCGGCATCATGGAAGCGGCCAACAGGGGAGCGGCGAGTGTCAACGGCAAGTCAGTTGGCCTGGGCATTGAATTGCCGCACGAGCAGGGGCTCAACAAATATGTGAACCTCGGTATGGACTTCCGCTACTTCTTTGTGCGCAAGACCATGTTCGTCAAATACAGCTCGGGTGCCATTGTGTTTCCCGGTGGTTTTGGTACGCTCGACGAGATGTTCGAGGTGCTCACGCTGGTGCAAACGCACAAGGTCAAGCGCATGCCGCTTGTGCTGGTAGGCAGCGAGTACTGGCAGGGCCTATTCGACTGGCTTAACGGTCCGGTGCTGGACGCCGGTATGATCAGCCCGCTCGATCCCGAGCTCGTGCACATCACCGACGACCTCAACGAGGCCGTCGACATTGCCCTGAGCGGGCTGATGTAGGGTAGCAAAAGTGGAACGGGGCTAAAAAGACCGGTGCGTAACGTTACGTGTCAGTCTTTTTAGCCCCGTCCCAAATGAACTGCTTCTAAGTTGCGGTGGAATAGGGATTGATTTGCGGTTGATAAGCCAAAAACAGTCCCTATTCCACCGCAAGTGGTAAGGGTGCCCCTAGTGGATGGGTTGGTAGCGGGGGCAGTAGCTGATGGCGATGGCGTCGACGCCTACATGGGTGGCGATGGTGCAGCCGATGGGGCCGGTGCCGGCGTCTACATAGTCTTGGCCTGCGAGCGCTTGGCTGACGAGCTCCTGCTCCTCGGCGGCGCCGGTCGTGAGCACGCGCACGTTTGAGCCCGGGTGCTCGTCCAAAAACGCGAGGCAATCGGCCATGGTGTTGGCAACGATGCGTTTGGCGCCGCGGCCCTTTTTGATGGCCTTGATCTCGCCCGATTTCCACTCCGGCGAAACGGCTAGGCGAATGTTGAGCATCTGCGTCAGCTGGCCGGCGAGTTTGGGGGCGCGGCCGTTTTTGACCAGGTTCTCGAGCGTG
>CALLRY010000339.1:0-2240 GCA_938014285.1 uncultured Collinsella sp.
GCTTGTGGTGGCGCTCTTCTTTGCGCTCCTCGGCTGCCTGCTCCTCCTGCTTAAAAGCGGGGTCGTCGGGGGTGACCAGTTCGTCCTCGTGCGTGCGCTTGTTGTAATGGTGGCGTAGTACGGGTTCAAACAGGTGCAGGTGCTTGGCGAAGGCCGCCGAGCCAATGGCGAGCACGGTAAAGATGAGCACACGCATGGGCACTTCGACCTGGTTAATCGCGGCGGCGCCGGCCGAAAGCATGATGCACCAGGCATAGATGAGCAGCACGGCCTGTTTTTGGTTGTAGCCTTCTTGGATCAGGCGGTGGTGGATGTGGCCCTTGTCGGCCTGCCCGATACTAATGTGGGCGCGCTTGCGGCGCACGATGGCGCTGAACGTGTCGATGATGGGCACGCCGGCAACGATGAGCGGAATGATAAGCGAGGTGAGTGCGGCGGTGCGGCTCACGTTGAGCAGCGAGATGGAGCCCAGCGCAAAGCCCAGAAGCAGCGACCCCGAGTCGCCCAAGAAGATGCTTGCGGGGTTGAAGTTGTAGCGCAAAAAGGCCAGACAGGCGCCAAAGAGCGCAATGGAGAGCGCGGCGGCGTCGATGCGGCCCGAGAGAACGGCCATCGAAAACATGGTGAACGACGCGATGCCGCAGATGCCCGTGGCCAAGCCGTCGAGGCCGTCGATGAGGTTAATGATGTTAGTGAATGCCACCAGATAGATCACGGTAATGGGGTAGGCGAGCCATCCGAGCATGATCTCGCCGGGAGCAAACGGGTTGACGATGACGCCGATTTTTAGGCCGCCCATGCAGGCGATAAGCGCGGCGAGGACCTGTCCGGCCAGCTTTTGCTTGGGCGTGAGCTGGAAGACGTCGTCGATAGCGCCGGTCGCAAAGATGACGGTAAAGGAGAGCGCCAGCATGGGATAGCTAATGTGAAGGCGCGGGTGCGGTACCAGGACGGGTGGCCAGCCTAGGTACCAGGTGCCTAGGATTTGCACAATGCAGGCAACGACCAGGCCCAAAAACACCGCCGTTCCGCCCAAACGCGGGATGGGCTTGGTGTTGATGCGGCGCTTAGAAGGATAGTCGACGGCATCGAGCTTAATTGCCAAGCGCTTGACCAGGGGCACCGCGAGGAAGGTCGTGATAAAAGCCGCCGCTGCCACGCATAGGTACGGTATGTAGCTCGGGGATGAAGCCATGAATCTAAAAACCGCCAAGCGTCGAAGGAAAAGGTCAGAAGAACGCCATGCGCAAAGGGCATAGCCGAACCATAATACTCGACCAAGGGGGGTGCATGTAATTGCACGCAGCGATAATCACGCGCTTACCAGATATTGGGATGTTGTCGATGGCTTGTCGGGATGCCGGCGGGGATCCATATGGACTGTATGGTGATTTTCGGCAAAAGAAAACCACCCCCCACGTTACGAAAATGAACCCACCTAAAACAGGTGGGTGCCCTCATCGACCGTTCCAGCGTCCTTAACAACGAAGGATACCTGTACTACGTACGACTGTGTGGGCTCCCTAAATAAACGCGACGGTTCACCCAGTTGCTCCGCGGGGGGCGGAATACCTACATCATAAAGCGGCACTTTATCGATTCCAGTCTTGACATTACAAAAATCGTGTCGGACGATTACGGCGCCTTGGGGCTTGAGCCGTCTACGCGGCCTGGCCCTTTACGCTTGAGCTGCTGAATCGTTGTTTTGGAGCATGTTTTTATGCCGACGTCGTTGACCGAACTTTTTTCGCCCGCCTGCCATTTGTGTCCGCGCCGTTGCGGTGCGGCGCGCGATGAGGGCGCGCACGGCGTATGCGGCGCTAACGACACGCTCAAGGTGGCCCGCGCCGCGCTTCATATGTGGGAGGAGCCGCCTATCTCGGGCGAGGCCGGCTCGGGCACGATCTTCTTTAGCGGCTGTTCGCTTAAATGTATCTACTGCCAGAACCATGAGATCTCGACCGGCAATTTTGGCCTTGAGATTTTGCCTGAGCGCCTGGTCGAGATTATGCTGGAACTGCAGGACCAGGGTGCCAACAACATCAATTTGGTGACGGCGACGCACTATGCGCACCTGTTGCCCGCCGCGATTGCCGCGGCACGGATGCGCGGACTGGTTATCCCAATCGTCTACAACACGAGTGGTTACGAGCGCGCGAGTGCCGTGGCGGCGCTGGGCGACCTGGTCGATGTGTGGCTCACCGACTTTAAATATGCCGATGCCGGGCTTGCGCAGTCGC
>CALLRY010000340.1:0-2567 GCA_938014285.1 uncultured Collinsella sp.
CCGCAACTTGCACCTGAGCTTCAGGTTGAGATTGCTCGGCCAGGAAACGCCGGCTATTATCTGGCAGATTATGGTTGGCACGTGCCGTCGCTACTCGAGGCCTGCGATGCGCTGCTCGACGAGCGCGGTTTTCGCGGGTCGGCCAAGGCCGGCATCTCGGTGTTTGACGACGACTTTGGCCTGCATGCCCAGCAGGTGGAACCATCCGGCTGCTCGACAAGCGCGATGTGGCCCGCAAGTCGATGTTCACCACGCATTCGCTCCCTTTGTCGATTCTGATCGAAGAAATCGAGCAATCGTGCGATGATATCTTCTTCATAGGGATTCAGCCGGGCGACACGGAGTTCTACAACCCCATGTCCCCGGAAGTCTTTGACGCCGTTGACGCCGTGTACGACGCCGTGGCCGCCAACGACTTTTCCCACTTTGTCCGCTTGGGACAGGAGCTGTAGCAGCGCTTGTCCCTGGTGATTAGGAAAGAAGTGATTGACATGGCAGATTCCAAGGTGGAGTACCCTGCCCCCGATTGCCTGGCGCCCGCCGCGATCGAGGCCAAGACCGAGGCCGCCGGCGTGACCAAGGCTAACCTGCCGGTCGCTCAGGCCTTTCTGTTGGCAATGTTCGCCGGCGCGTTTATCGCCTTCGGCGGTCTGTTCTTTACGGTGTTTTTGAGCGACAGCACGCTGGGCTGGGGTACCCAGCGCGTCGTGGGCGGCCTGTGCTTTTGCCTGGGCCTGGTGCTGGTGCTGGTGTGTGGCGCTGAGTTGTTCACCGGTAATTCGCTTATGGTCTGCGCGCTCAAGAGCAAAAAGATCACCCTGGTCCAGATGCTCAAGGCTTGGCTCGTCGTGTGGCTTGGCAACTTTGCCGGTGCCTTGTTCATCGTCTTTTTGGTGTACATGGCCGGCATTTACAAGCTCAACGGCGAGGCGGTCGCCAATTCCATGGTGAGTGTCGCTGCCGGCAAGGTGACAATCGACTGGCTGACGATCTTCTTCCGCGGCATCCTGTGTAACATCTTTGTGTGCCTGGCCGTGTGGATCGGTACCGCCGGCAAGACCGTGGTCGATAAGGTCGTGGGCATTCTGCTGCCCATCGCCGCCTTTGTGGCCTGCGGTTTTGAGCACTGCGTTGCCAATATGTACTTTTTGCCCATGGGTGCCGTGATGCACGCGTGCGGCTATGGTGCCGACGTCGCCGGCGCCGATGCGCTCAACGCCGCGGGCATTGCGTTTAACCTGTCCGCCGCCACGCTGGGCAACATCGTGGGCGGTGCGGTTCTGGTCGCGCTCGGCTACTGGTTTATCTACGCCAAGAAGTCTGAGGCGTAAGGTATCGTCTGTTTGACGTTGGACCTCCCGCGGGGCGTCGTCGTGCGAGGATAATAGCGATTGATTGACTCAGCCGATCGAGTTGGCTGATAGTTTGACGTTCGAACGATTGATTCACCTTTGGTTTTGAAAGGCCGCACATGAGCGATAGCCAGAACATGTCCGATGAGGTGCGCGCCCGCCTGCGCGCCATTCCCTCCGTCAACGAGCTGCTTGCCGAGTGGCCGGTAGTGAAGGCGGCTGGGGAGACCTGCGACGCGGTGGTGCATGCCGCCGTCACGGCCGAGCTCGACGAGGAGCGAACCGCCATTCGCGCCGGCGCCGCCCCGCGCTCTAAGCGCGATCTGGCTTCGGCCATCGAGTGGCGTGCGCATCGCTCCGCGCTGCCAAGCCTGCGTCCCGCCGTCAACGCCACGGGTGTGGTTATCCATACCAACCTGGGTCGAGCCCCGCTCGCGGAGTCGGCCGCCAAGGCCGTGGCCGAGGTCGCGCGCGGCTACAGCACGCTCGAGTACAGCGTGGACACCTGCTCGCGCGGGTCGCGCAAGGAGCACGCCGCGCAGCTGATTCGCTCTCTCACCGGTGCCGAGGACGCGCTTGTGGTCAACAACAACGCCGCCGCGGTGCTGCTGGTGCTGGCGACCCATGCCGCAGGCAAGGAGGTTATCGTCAGCCGCGGCGAGCTTGTCGAGATTGGCGGCAGCTTCCGCATCCCCGACGTCATGGCGGCCTCGGGCGCCAAACTCGTCGAGGTCGGCGCCACCAACCGCACGCATCTGGCAGATTATGAGCAAGCCATCACGCCCGATACGGCTATGATTCTGAAGGTTCATCCTTCCAACTATCGTATCGAGGGTTTTCACGAGGAAGTGAGCTCAAGGGAGCTCGCCGCGCTGGCCCATAAGCACGGCCTGCTGTTCTACGAGGACCAGGGCTCGGGCGCGCTGTTGCCTGACGACATCCTGGTTCGCGGCGGCGAGGAAACCACGCCGGCTTCGGTTTCGGCAGGGCTCGATCTCGTGTCGTGCTCGGGCGATAAATTGCTCGGTGCCGCACAGGCGGGCATTATCATGGGCCGTCGCGATCTGGTCCAGGCCTGTGGGTCGCATCCGCTTATGCGCGCCCTGCGCCCGGGCAAGTTGGCGCTCACGGCGCTCGAGGCCACGCTGCGTATCTACATGGACGGCGCCGATGTTGCCCATCGCGATATTCCGGTGCTCAGCATGCTTACGCTGC
>CALLRY010000341.1:0-2123 GCA_938014285.1 uncultured Collinsella sp.
CCCAAGGTTCGCGCGGCGTCGAGCATCTGCGTGTCGAGGCTCTCGAAGGCTCCGAGCGCCGTGCGGTAGACCAGCGGAAACGACACAACGACGGCTGAAATGACCGCCGCGGGCCAGGTAAAGACGATCGAGATGCCGTGCGCGATGAGCCACTGCCCCACCCCGGTCGAACGGCCAAATAGCATAAGCAGCAAAAAGCCGCACACCGTAGGCGGCAGCACCATGGGGATCGTAAAGACCGAGTCGAGCAGGCCCTTAATACGGCTCGTCGTACCCATGGTCTTCCATGCGGCAAACAGGCCCAGTGCAAACGCGATCACCAAGGCAAGACCGCTCGTTTTGATGGAAACCCAAAACGGCCGGTAGTCGATGCCGCCCAATAAGGAGGCCAGAGAGGTCAAGGGCCCCTGCTCATCCCGCAACACGACAGACGACGCTTCTACCATTTGAGCGCTATCAAGCCAACGCGCGCCGCCCTTGGCATCACCCGAGGCTGATGCAATCACCACATAGCGGTCCCCATCCGCACCGCGCTCGTCAAAGCCATAGGTATACCCGCCGGCATCAAACGTTGTTTCCGCCGTGACATACCAAGGAAGATCCACGTCCCCTAGCTGCGCACCTCCCATGCAGTTTGCGCTGTCGAGCTTACAGACGAGGGCCTTGAGACCCGATACGCGCTCGTTATCCTGCGGATCCAATCCATACTTCTCGACCGCCTTGGGCGATATCCACACCACAACGCGATCGGCAGCAGGCGCCACTACAAGGTCCACGTCCTCGTCAACGGGAAACCGGTAGCCCTCAGGCTGGCCCTCCATGGCACGAGCAGTCCCCTTGGCCAGCCGCTCAAAACCCTCGATCCCATAGGAAAGCCCATGAGCGGTCGCAGCAACCTGGGCCCCGTCCTCAGCGTCCCCAGCAAACGCAAATCCCGGCACCCAGCAAAGCGTCAAGGTCAAAGCACAGGCGACAAGCATGCGGAATCTATTAAGCACGAAAAGCTCCAAGCGAATACAAGGACGGAGTGAAACACAAAACGATGGAATTATCGCGCCAAGCCGCACTACGCGGAAAGCTCAAAGCCGTACTTAGCCCAAATCTTCTGAGCCTTCTTGTTGGTCAGGCAGAAATCGATGAACGCCTTGGCTTCGTCGGCATGTTCGGAGCTCTCGGCAACAGCGCCCGGATACACAATGGGCTTGTGCGAATCCTCGGGGCACACAAAGGCCTCCTCGATGCCGTCGTAGCGGAAGATGTCGGAGCTGTAGACAAAACCGGCCACGCAGTCGCCTGTGGACACATAGGCAGCTGCGGTGCCCACTTTATCGGCCAGCGCGACCTTGTCGGCGATCTCGGGAGTATACTCGCCGTCGTCGCCCTCGGTGCCAGTGTAGAGGCCCACGGAGGCCAGAGCCTGGTTGGCGTACTTTCCGGCCGGAACGGTCTTGGCGTCGCCGATGGCAATCTTGCCGTCCAGATTCGCGACGTCGGCGATGGCCTCGATCTTAGTATCGGAGCCCTCGGCGCGAATGATCACGAGGTCGTTGACGAACATGTCCTCGCGGGTATCGGTATCGACGAGCTCGGCGGCCTCGGCGTCGTCCATGGTGCCCTTGGAGGCCATGATGAGCACGTCGACGGCGGCACCGGCGCGCATCTGCTCGACAAGGTCGCCAGACGCCTTAAACTGCGTGTCGGCAAAGGTGATGCCGGTCTGGTCGGTGTAGAGCTCTTGGACCTCGGGAAGGGCCTTCTCGAGGGAGTTAGCAGCGAAAACCTGCAGCTCGACAGCCTTCTTCTTAGAGGGAGACTTGGCGGAGCCGGCATCGGAACCAGCGGGCTCGGACGTCTTGTTGCCCGAGCAGCCGGCAAGGCCAAGGCCGGCGGCAGCGGCAGCAGAAAGCGAGACAAAACCGCGGCGTGAAACCATATCGAACATATTCAACCCTTTCGGATCTTGTGCCCGGGTACCCCACCGCGGGCTTTAATCTGCAATCAGATTATACTTCTGCGCGAATAATGATAGTGAGAAATTATTCTCGTCAGAGAATATAGTTTCGAATTACCGTGCACCTCGGCGTCGCTTCGGCGGAAAACAAAGGCGGAGCAGCCGTTCAGGT
>CALLRY010000342.1:0-2232 GCA_938014285.1 uncultured Collinsella sp.
ATTTGGGCGTTCAATATGTGATGGCGCGCTACGGCTATACCGATAGCTATCCCGAGGTCGCACTGGACGAGGCCGAGGGGCTTTCGCTCGATGTGTCCGCGGCGCTTAAGGACCCGCTCCGCCGCGATCTGCGCGACCGCTTTGTCATCACGATCGACCCGGTCGACGCGCGCGACTTTGACGATGCCATTTCGCTGGAGCGTACGCCCGAGGGTGGCTACAAGCTGGGTGTGCATATCGCCGACGTTTCACACTATGTGGCTTGGGACGGGCATATCGATCTTGAGGCTCGCCATCGCACGACATCGGTGTATCTGGCCGATCGCGTGCTTCCCATGCTGCCCGAACGCCTGTCCTGTGACCTGTGCTCGCTTCGCCCTGACGAGGACCGTCTTGCGTTTACCGTCGATATCGAGCTCGATGAGCAGGGTCGCGTGCGGCATTACGATCCGTACCCCAGCGTGATTCGCTCGCGTGTGCGTATGGACTATGACGGCGCCGAGGCGCTGCTGGTGCGTGCCGGCGCGGTTGAGTATTCGGTGCTGGAGGGTGCAGCCGAGGATGTTGCGGCTGCCGAGACCTCGCGCGAGGAAGCGCTTGAGCGCGGTCTTGCGTGCGAGGAGGCCGCCCGCGGCTACAACATCGACCTCGGCGATTTCCTTGTCGCCGCTAACGAACTCGCCGAACTTCGCCGTCGTATTCGTCGCGCCCGCGGCTCAGTCGATTTTGACACGGCCGAGATTCGCGCTCTATTGGATGAGGACGGAGTGCCCGTGCAGATTGTGGCGCGTGAGCGTTCGTGTGCCACGTCGCTTATCGAGGAAGCCATGCTGCTCGCCAACGAGTGCGTTGCAGAGTGGCTGGCAGACCGTGATATCGAGGCCTGCTATCGTGTGCATGAGGATCCGAGCCCCGATAGCCTGCACGGTGCTGCCGTTGCGCTGGCGCAGCTAGGCATCATCGACGATCGCCGTGCTGCCGGTATTGCCCTGGGGAGCCCCGATGAGCTGCAGGCTGCAGTTGATGCTGCCGCCGGTACGGCCAACGCACCGCTCGTCAACACGCTGCTTCTGCGCAGCATGCAGCGCGCGCTGTACAAGCCGCGCAACGAGGGCCACTTTGCGCTCGCCGCGCCGTGCTACTGTCACTTTACGAGTCCCATCCGTCGCTACCCCGATCTGGTGGTGCACCGCGTGCTCAAACTGCAGTTGGCCTATGAGCAGCTCGGCGGCAAGGACGCCTTGGTCCGTACGCCGCGGCTGATCGGCAAGGGGCGCGAGTCGCTGCCGCGCATTCTGCCGCAGATCTGCCGCGCATGTAGCGATGCCGAGCGCGCGGCAGATGCCGCCAGCCATGCGACGCAAAAGATCAAGATTGCCCAGTACTATGAGGACCGTCTAGGCGAGCGCTATGCCGGAACCGTCTCGTGGGTTAGCAGCATGGGCCTCTTTGTGCGCTTGGATCTAACGCAGGTCGAAGGCTTGGTTTCGATCAAGAGCCTGGGCAACGAGTGGTTCGAGTTCGACGAGGACGCGCTAACGCTCACGGGTGCCGACACGGGCACCCGTTACGAGCTGGGGCAGCGCGTGATCATCGAGGTCTCGCGCGTCAATACCACGCGTGGGCACTTGGACTTCAAGCTTATCCATTAGCCAAATCCCGACCGATGGTGGGGGAGCGGAGGGCGGCCTTTCGGGACCGCCCTCCGCATTTGAATCGTGGCTACCTTGCCGTCTGCTCGGCCGCCCGCTTACCTGCTATTTGAGAGGTAGAACCTACCAAAATAAACCTGTCCCTTTTTGGCAGGTTTACAAGAAAGCGGGGATGAGATGGCGACGGTGTACGGTTATGCGCGGGTGAGTTCGCGCGATCAGAACCTTAATCGGCAGCTGGATGCGCTGGGCGCCTATGGCGTGGGCTCGGCGAATATTTATGCCGACCATGCGAGCGGCAAGGACTTCGATCGGCCGCATTATCGCGAGCTGCTGCACGCCCTGGGAGACGGGGACGTGCTGGTGGTGCTTTCTATCGACCGACTTGGCCGTAATTACTCCGAGATTCTTGAGGAATGGCGACGCATTACCAAGGAGCTCGGGGTTGCCATTGTGGTGTTGGACATGCCATTGCTTGACACGCGCGCCAGGGCCAGCGGCGCGCCGGATGTGACCAACGCCCTGATTGCCGATATTGTGCTGCAACTGCTGAGCTACGTGGCGCAGGTGGAGCGCGAGA
>CALLRY010000343.1:0-3063 GCA_938014285.1 uncultured Collinsella sp.
GCCGCAGGAGTAGCGAGCGCCCCTTCGGGGGCGCTTTTCTTTTGCCCGGCGACACCTCGCGGACAATCGCGGCAGCGATTCGAGGAGGTGAGAAAACGAATGACCGACGTGCTGGAAATCTTCGCGCCATACGGCCCCGGGTCGCTTTTCGGCGCGCTGCTCGTCCTAGTGGTCCTGTACTTCGGCAAGCAGTTCCTCGAAGAGTTCAAGGCCCAGAACGAGCGCAAGGCGAACATCGACCTCAAGCGCGAAGAGCGAAAGCAGGACGAGGTGAACGAGCGGGCGCAGCGCGACCGCGAGCGCAGCCAGATGGAGGGCCGCATCGCCGCGCAGATGGAGCGCAGCAACGCGCTGATGGAGGCTATGAAGGCGCTCATGGAGTCCGTCGTGACCTCCAACGAGGTGCTGCACGCCGACCTGGCGAACAGCCAGGCGCGCAGCCAGGGCATGGCGGCGAAGGTCGACCACATCGCCGACCGCGTTGACCTGCTCTACAAGGAATCGGCTCGATAGAAAGGAATCCGAAATGACAGAAATGCAAGCAATCGCAGCCATCGTGCTGTCTTTCGCCGTGCCGTTCGCGGTGCAGCTGATCAAGACCGAGGCCATGACCGGCAAGGCCGCGCGCATCCTGGCGCTGGGCTGCTCGCTCCTGGCGGGCGTCGTGACCGGCTTCGTGGGCGGCGTGCCCGCAGACCCGGGCGCATGGGTCACGTGCGCCTTCGCCGTGGTAGGCGGCGTGCAGGCGGCCTACACGCTGTTCAAGTCGGTAGGCATCACATCCAAGTGGCTCGACGCCCTGTTGGGCGTGACCGTAGGCGGGAAGGAGTAGGCAATGGCTAAACTGTTCATCATCTGCGGCCACGGCGCTGGCGACCCCGGCTGCTGCGCAGGCGGCTGCACCGAGGCCGAGCGCGTTCGCGCCCTGGGCCAGCGAATCAAGGAACTGGGCGGTTCCGAGGTCGAGCTGGGCGATACGTCCCGCAACTGGTACGCCGACGGCGGGCTTAACCGCCTGAGCACCGACGCGCCAGTGGTGGAGCTGCACATGGACGCCAGTGGCATCGCCACGGCCCACGGCGCGCACGTCATCATCAAGGAGGGCTTTGAGCCTGACGAGTACGACAATGCGCTGGCCGACAAGCTGGCGGCGTTCATGCCCGGGCGCTCCGAGAAGCTGGTGCGCCGTTCCGACCTCGCGAACCCGAACCGAGCCGCCGCGCGCGGCATCAACTACCGCCTGTGCGAGAACGGCTTCATCGACAACGACGGCGACCGCGAGAAGTTCAACGGCAACCTGGACGAGCTGGCGCGCATCTACCTGGAATGCTTCGGCATCACTGCTGGAAGCGCCCCCGCAGCCGTCCCGCAGCCGCAGCCTGCGCAGCAGGAAACGACCGAGAACTTCGGCGGCACCTACCGCTGCACTGTGGACTACCTGCGCGTGCGCGACGCCCCCGGCCTGGGCGGCACCGAGGTGGCGCACTATTCCAGCGGCGAGACCGTGACGCTGGATAACTGGTACAAGATCGCCGACGGCTACGTGTGGGGCCGATACACGGGCTACAGCGGCGCAACGCGCTACATCGCCGTGGGCAAGGCCACGGGCAAGCCAGAGGCCGACGACTATCTGGTGAAGGTGGGATAGGCCATGCCGTACCCGAGCCCCGCAGACGAGGAGCGCAACGGCGGGTGCGGCCCCATCCTCGCGGCGGTCGTCCTGCTGTTCATCGTCCTGGCCGCCGCCAGCTGCGCGTCGCAGGCCATGGGAGCGCAAGACGTGACCGTGAGGCAAGCCCGCACGGACGGCCCCATATACGACCTGCCCGAGGGCATCGGCCAGGAAATCGTGTGCGACGAGCACAACCGCGAGTACCTGCTGCTTACCACCGAGCAGGGCGGCGTGTTCCTCATGCCGTACATGGACGAGGACGGCGAGCAGGAGATCATGCCGCAGGCCTAGAACGCAAAGAAGCCGCCCCGTATGGAGCGGCTTCTTTCTATCTGACGAGCAATACGAACGCCCGCCTAACGACGATCACGCGTATGTGTTCGCCTACTGAACAGTTGGTGGAGGCGCGGAGAATCGAACTCCGGTCCACGAAAGCCCCCTGATTGGCATCTCCAAGCTCAGTCGCTGGTTTAGTCTCGGACGCTTTGCGCGCAGCGACACGCTCGCGGCATCCCAACCGGTTCGGTCTTAGCCCGCGCCATACCGATTACGTGCGCGGGAGCATTCCCCTAAAATGACGTCGCGCCGGTGTCGGGGAAATCACCGGGTTGACGCGCCGCTATAAACTAAGCAGCGAGAGCCATAGGCTCAAAAGAAGAGTTGTTGTCAATTCAATTTGACGGTACCCCTGTTTAACGAGGCGAGGAGACCTCGGCTTGCTTCCTCTCTCAGAGCTATCGTGTCGAAACCAGTCGCCCCCGAATGTTGGGAAAGTCTGGATGGCATTGGGCACGAGCGCCCAACACCCGTCGACTTTTCAAGGAACATGCAGGGCGAGCCCCGCTTGTGGAGTGTTATCTTACCACGTTCTGAAAGCGGACAGCTGTTCTATGCACGAGCTGTGAAGACCCCAATGTGCGCCGCACTTCGCACTTTTGCTACCGATCGCGTCACGTATATTTTCGCCAAGCAAAATTGAC
The DNA here is from genome assembly GCA_938014285.1 of uncultured Collinsella sp. Classification (GTDB taxonomy): domain Bacteria; phylum Actinomycetota; class Coriobacteriia; order Coriobacteriales; family Coriobacteriaceae; genus Collinsella. Next base: position 2,653 of record CALLRY010000343.1, read on the forward strand.
CCGTCGAAAGGACCGTTATGGATACCAAGCAGCAACTTGTCAATGCCCTCGCAGGCCTGGGCTCAACCATTACCGAAGCTATGGATGTCATCGAAGGCTTTGTCCCCTGCGGACATCCCGCCCTCACGGTTTCGAACGCCCTTGTTGCGCTGGACGCTGACGATGATGCAGCTCTCGCCCAGCAGCTTGAGACCGTCGAGGGCTTTATCGACCACGTGAGCGAAAACCGCGGCGTGACCGCCTACCACGGCGTCGAGGTCGAGCTCGCGGGTCCCAAAGCCGATCTGCTCGCAGCAATCCGCGAGGTAGGCGCCCTTATGCAGACCGCAGGCGTCAAAAACACCCAGGTCAACGAGTGGGTCTACCGCAGCCTGGCAGCACTCGACAGCTCCGACGAAAAGGCAGCCGAGC
>CALLRY010000344.1:0-1477 GCA_938014285.1 uncultured Collinsella sp.
ATTGGGCATGACAACCACAAACTTGTCGCAGCCATAGCGCACAAGCTCGTCAGTCGAACGGATTCCGCTGCGCATGGCTGTCGCCACGGCACCGAGCGCAAGGTCGCCGGCATGACGGCCACACGTATCGTTGAAGACCTTAAAATCATCAAGGTCGATCATCGCAACGCCGGCATTCATGCGGGCGCTACGGAGCTTTTCCTCGTAATATCGGCGATTGTGCACGCTCGTCAGCACGTCGGTGTAGACAAGGTCCTCTTTTGCAGCCTCTTGCCCATCGATCGGACGCACCATCAGCAGGACATGAGGCTCGCCCTCGACCTTCAGAGGGCGCAGATGGGCGCGGTACTCAACGCCATCGTTGAGCAGTTGCTCCGACACCTCATCGGAATCTGTCAAGGCCTCAAGACTTGCCTGGCGCAAACAAGGGCAGCGATCACCGGCGAGCAGGCAGTTAGGCTCGCTCTTAATCTGATCGGCCGACAGCAAACGTACCACGGGGTAGGTCTTCGCGACACGGGCGACCTCGGTGGCAGCCTCCTCGTCGGTTAGATTGACCTCGTGATTATTGAGCATATGGGGCCCTTTCGATAGCTTCGCATGGTAGCGGTGGGTTCCAAATGTTACAAGGGTAACACCTTGCCGATGCAGGTAAGCACGTGAATGCTGTTACATTTTTATGAGTTGGCAGACGGCGCGATTGAAGCCGCAGACGTGAGGTTTTAAGCATATTTGTTAACAAGGCCGAAACGTTTGCGGGTGAAGTCTGCTTTGGCTATTGCGGGTGTTAGAGCCCCAGGATGCCAAGGACAGTCTGGGCAGCCGCTCCCGGGCGATCGCGCAGGCCGTTGTGCGCGCCGGGAACCATTACGAGTGGACAGTCCAAAAGCTCAGCCGCCACCCTTGTGCCCGCCTCGCGAGGCGTGCCAATCGAGAGCTCGCCCAGGAGCACGGCGGCCACCGTTCTTGACGCGCGGACGCTATCCCAATCGGGAACGCAGGTCATAGTAATCCCGTATTCGTTTGCCATGAAGCTGCGGCCGTTGCGCAGGGCATGCTTGGCTTCTGCCTCGGTTAACTTGGGGGCCTCAGGGTCCGAATCGCCGATGGCGCCCAGGAAGGCCCGTAATGCCCTGGAGACCTTTCCCGCGGCGATCATCTCGAGCAAAACCGGGGCCGCGCCCAGACCGGCACCCTCATCCGTCACGGCGGGTTCATGCAGAATCGCACGCGAGATTATGGTGGGGTTTGCACGGAGAAGCTCCAGCGTCACCAGCGTACCGGCACTGTGCGCGAGCAAGTTTGCCGGAGTGCCAATATGCTCGATAACGGCCTGCAGGTCCGCGGCCTGGACGGCGAGGTCGTAGCGTCCGTCTGCAGCGTCGCCGCTCTCGCCGCAACCGCGCCGGTCGTAGGTAATGACGCGATAGTCACAGGCGAGCTCGCGGGCGATGGCGTCAAAAAAGACACCGTCGAC
>CALLRY010000345.1:0-1477 GCA_938014285.1 uncultured Collinsella sp.
AGTGTAACCCGCCGCATCTCGCGGCAGCGTCTGATACTTGGTGGGATGGTAGCTCGGCGAGGGCTTCTCCCCTTCCTCATACCAGGGTGCGATGGAACCCCAGCCCAGCAACAGGGCGCATGCCTCGAGCACATCCTCCTCGGATAGCTCGAGCTCGGCGGCAAGGTCGGCCACGGTCACGCGACCATGACGATAGATAGCCGCGAGCACGCGATCGGCGCACGAGACGTCGGTCGGATCCATACCGCAGATGGCAGCGTAGCCACCCAGCAGCAGCGGGGTCACGCCAAACTTGGTTCCAATGCGACGCGACGTGTAATGGATGTCAAAGCGGCACGGCAGGCCCAAAAAGAACTCGGTCACACGGACACCGCAGGCACGCGCCGCCAAAAAGTGGCCGCCCTCGTGCAAAAACACGAGGACGGAAAGCATCAGCAGGCCCCAAAAGACCGATGATAGAACGCTCAGAACAGTATCCATAAAACGAAAAAGCAATCCTTATGGGTTAGGAACGGGTTGCGGCGAGTACCTGCGCAGCCTTTTCACGCGCCCACGCATCGATGTCGCGAAGCTGCTCAAACGAATCGACCGCCTGCATATCGTGGGCATCCATGCAGGATTCCACAATGCGATCGATATCGGTAAAGCTGCAGCCATCGTGCAGGAAGGCATCGACGGCGACCTCGTTGGCGGCATTGAGCACGCACCCGTCTTGCCGGCACGCTCGGCCAGTGCCAGACAGCGGAAGGTATCCATGTCGGCAGCATCAAACGTGAGCTGTCCCAACTCGCGAAAATCGATACGAGGCGCCGGGGTATCCCAACGCTCGGGATACGAGAACGCGAACTGGATGGGAATACGCATGTCGGAAGCACCGAGATGCGCCATCACGGAGCCGTCGGCGAACTCGACCATAGAGTGAATCTTAGACTGACGCTGCACGACCACGTTAATGAAATCGAGGTCGCAGTTAAACAGATGCATGGCCTCAATGCGCTCCAGACCCTTGTTCATGAGGGTGGCGGAGTCGATGGTGATCTTGGCACCCATGGCCCACGTGGGATGTGCGAGGGCATCGGCACGCGTCACGCGATCGAGCTCGCCGCGCGTGCGGCCAAAGAACGGACCGCCCGAGCAGGTAAGCCAAATACAATGAGCCTCGCGTGGATTCTCCCCCAGATAGCACTGGTAGATGGCGGAGTGCTCAGAGTCGACTGGAATAAGCTGACCCGGTTGCGCCAACGGCATAAGCAAGTCGCCACCGACGACGAGGGACTCCTTGTTGGCAAGGGCAAGGCGCTTATTCGAGGTCAAGGCCGCATGGCTCGCCTCGAGACCGGCGGCACCCACAATAGCAACGAGCACGCAGTCGACATCGTCGCGACGCGCGAGCTCGCAAACCGCCTGCGCGCCAACGCCGAGCTTCGTTCCCTCGGGCAACTCCTGCAGCACGGCGTCATCGCCATGAGCGACATCG
>CALLRY010000346.1:0-1898 GCA_938014285.1 uncultured Collinsella sp.
CGGCTGATCTCGGCCAAGCCGCGCGTCATAATGAGGGCAAGCGTGTTGTCGCCCGCGCCCGAGCCGGCGGAAATGCCGCACACGATGGCGATAACGTTCTTCATGGCGCCGCAGACCTCGACACCGGTCATGTCTTGCGACAGATAGATGCGAAAGGCCGTGGACAGGAGTAGGTCCTTAAAGATCTCCCCTATCTGCGGATCTTCGCTGGCGATGACGGCGGCAGAAAGCCCGCCGCGGCAGATCTCCTCGGCATGGTTGGGGCCCGAGAGCGCCGCCACGCGCGCCTCGTTGCCGATCTCACTGGCGATGACCTCGCTCATGAGCAGGCCGGACTCGGGCTCAATGCCCTTGGTGAGGCAGAGCACCGGGGTATCGGCGGCGATAAGGGGCGCGGCCTGGTGGCACACGCTGCGAAGGTGCGTCGAAGGTACGGCAAAGATGATGGCCTCGGCGCCGTCGAGCGCCTGGGTCAGATCCGTCGTGGCAACAACGTTGGCCGGCAGTTCATAGTCCACTAGGTAGCGAGGATTACGGTGCTCGGCGTTAATGCCGGCGGCCGTCTGCTCGCTGTGGGCCCACATGGTCACGCGCTCGGCTCGCGCGGCGGCAAGGCCGGCGACGGCGGTTCCCCAGGAGCCGGAGCCAATCAGCGCAACATTCATGACTCTCTCCTACTTATCGTCGGGCTCGGTGACGCGCTTGGTAAACGAGAGCTTGGACTCCTTACCCGTCATGAGCTTTTTGATGTTCGCACGATGGGCCCACACCACGGTGATGCCGATCATCGCCATGCAGAATTTGAGACCTAGGCTGCTGTACGGAAAGACCGCGCAGGCAGCGATGGGAAGACCGATGGCGGCGGCAAGCGAGCCCACCGACACGTACTTGGTGATGGCGACGGCCACGATAAACATGCCCAGCAGCGACAGGCCAATAGGCCAGTACCAAGCGAGGATGACGCCCAGACCCACGGCGATACCCTTACCGCCATGGAAGTTGAGATAGGGCGAGAAGATGTGGCCCCACACGGCTGCTAGGCAAATGACACCGAGCATCCAGTCGCCGGGGGCTCCGGGCGCCATGATGTTCGGCGGAAATCCATAGCCCAAGTCGGCGATAAGCGGACGCGCGATAAGGACGCAGATGGCACCCTTAAGGCAGTCGAGCAGCAGCGTGAGCGCGGCCACCTTGGGGCCGGCCACGCGCAGCGCGTTGGTGGTGCCGATGTTGCCGGAGCCCGCCTTGCGAATGTCCGTGTGGTTGAACACGTGGCCCAAGATCAGGCCAAACGGAATCGCTCCGATAAAGAACGAGACCACGGCGCAGATGGCGGTCAGCAGAATCGGATTATGCATCCTTTTGCTCCTTCTTCCTAAAGAAGAGTCGAATGGGCGTGCCGGCAAAGTCGAAGGTCGAGCGCATGCGGTTCTCCACATAGCGCTGGTAGGTGTCGTTGACCAAGTCGCTGTGGTTGACGAAGAACGTGAACGTCGGCGGGTTGACGCCCGTCTGGGTCACGTAGTGCATGCGCAGGCGGCGCTTGCCATCTACCACGGTATGACCGAACTCGCGCAGGTCGGTGAGGAACGTATTGAGGCGCGAGGTGCTGATCTTCTGCGAGCGCGTCTTCTCGGCGGCGTCGACCATCGCCCAGATCTTCTCGACGCTGCGACCGGTCAGGGCAGAGATGCGCAGGTACTGGGCCCAGGGAGCCATGACGCCCAGACGGCGGTCGATGGTCTCCATGCAGGCCTCGCGCTTACGGTCGTCGTCGAGCAGATCCCACTTGTTGAGCAGCACAACGATGGCACAGCCGCGCTCGATGGCAAGACCCATGACCTTCTGGTCCTGTTCGGTAACGCCAACGGAGGCGTCGACGACGAGCAGCGCCACGT
>CALLRY010000347.1:0-1530 GCA_938014285.1 uncultured Collinsella sp.
ACCCTGGTTATCAATGCGCAGCCACAGGGCACTAGCGGGCCTGTGACCGACATGGTGACCGAGGGCACGTTTACCACAACGGTCGAGGCGAAAGGCCAGCTCAAACCCATTTCGTCCTCAGTGGTCTCCCCTTCTGTCGACGGTACGGTCGATTCGATCAACGTGCAGGCGGGCCAATCCGTCAACGAGGGCGACGTGCTTATGACCATTAAAAACGACGAGCTCGATCGCAACGTTGCCGAGGCGCAGCGTGCAGTTGCTGCCGCTCAAGAAGACCTCACCAACGCGAAGAAAGCCGCAGCTGCCGCTCAGGCCACCCCAACGACGGACGTCGATGGAGCTTCCGCAGCGGCTGGCGTCTCCGACGCATCAGCGGACACGAACGCCTTATCGGCCGCGCAGCGCAGCCTCGCTTCGGCCCAGGCAAACCTCGATCAGGCGAACGCCAAGGCCGCCAGCCGTACGGTCACGGCCCCGAGCTCGGGCAGCATCGTGGAGCTCAACGCCAAGGTGGGCGCCACGGTAACAGGCGGCATGATCATGGGCGAAAGCGAGACGAGCGGCGGCAAGCAGTGCATGCAGATCGCCGACCTATCCAAGATGAAGGTGACCGTGCAGGTGGGCGAAAAGGACATCGCCAAGATCGCCGTTGGGCAGAGCGCCAACGTCACGTATCCCGCGTTTCCCGATATCGTGAGCCAGGGCACCGTCACGGCTATCGCGTCGGTGGCAAACTCCGACGCCGCCAACGGTGGTGGCAGTGTAACCTTTAACGTCGACATTCTCATCGAGGCGCCCGACGCGCGCCTGAAGCCGGGCATGACAGCCGAGGTATCGGTGGTGACCGAGCAGCTCGACGACGTGGTGATGGTGCCGACGATGGCGCTCATGACCGAAGACGGCGAACACTATTACGTCAACGCGGCGACTGATGACGAGGGCAAGCAAACCCGTCGCGTGAAGGTGACCGTCGTGACGCAAAACGACAACGAAGCCGTAGTCGGCAAGACACAGGTCAAGCGCGACGACCAGGGCAACGAGATCAACCCCAACGTTCCGGTTACCAAGCTGCGCGATGGCGACACCCTCGTCATGGACACCGGAGCGGACGCAACGGCTGACGGCGGCTACGGTGCGGATTCGGGCAGTATGTCTGCCGACGAGGGCATGTAATGCGTCCCGTTATCGACATCCGCAACGTGCACCGCATCTTTGAGAGCGAGGCGGGGTGCGCCCACATCCTGCACAACGTGAGCCTGGCGGTAAATCCCGGCGAATTCGTCGCTATCACCGGCCCCTCGGGCTCGGGCAAGTCGACGCTCATGAACATCCTAGGCTGTCTGGATAAGCCGACGGCGGGCGACTACTACCTGCAAGGGCTCAACGTGGCCGAGCTTGACGATGACGAGCTCACCGAAGTTCGCGCTCTGAGCATTGGCTTTGTCTTTCAGAGCTTCAACCTGCTGCCGCGCCTGTCGGTTATCGAAAACGTGATGCTGCCGCTGGCCTACACCAATGTGCCCCGTAGCC
>CALLRY010000348.1:0-11769 GCA_938014285.1 uncultured Collinsella sp.
CGCTGCAAACCCGCCAGAGCGGCAATCTGCCTTTCAACTTCGGCGGCATGACCAGGAAGATTCCGCCGTTCTGCCGAACGGCGGACCGGGCGACGCTGCGCGGGCCGCATTTGGACAATCTGACGTTCAACTTCAAGGGCGCGACCAGAAGGTCAGCGCCCTTTCGTTTCACGTCACCTTGTCTCAAATGCGACCCGCTCGCTGTCCGTTCTCTACCTGCGGCGTTGCCTTGTTCCGGATGCGGTATGCTCAACCTGCGGCGCCTTAGAGGTGGTCATTGGGGACGTTCTTAAACGGCTTGGTTGGGCTTATTGCTTTGAGATGTTGTTCGATCGGCTTTGATGGCCGTTAAACTGTCTACCTGCTTAAAGCAATTAACGGTGTGCATCTGCTATTGGAAATATTGCTCGAAAAATCGTCCAAGAAGTCGTGGGGCGATTTTTGACGCGTCGCGCGTCAAGCGATGTGGCAAGCGTTTGGTTAGATATTGGTTAGTTTTGGGGCAACCTTGCCAAAAGCTTGACGAATGCAAATCTAGACGTCGGCGAATGAACACTTTGAGCGAGCCCGGTGCAAAATTCTGGGCTGATTCTCGATAATCGCCTTCAATCGTCCCTTGCCAAGCGCTGGCCTCGCTTACAATCTGCTCCGACATTCGCGCGCCGCCCGGCGCTTAAGAGGGGAGGACCCCATGGCAAACGAGATCTGGACCATCAAGCGTTGTCTCGAGTGGACCAAGGAGTACCTGGCCGAGCGCGGCGAGGAACACCCCCGACTTTCTGCCGAGTGGCTGCTCTGCGCTGCCACGGGTCTGGCGCGCATCGACTTATATATGCGTATGGACGAGACGCTCGATGCGGCGCAGCTCGAGACCATGCACGCGGCCGTTGTTCGTCGCGCTAAAGGTGAACCGCTGCAGCACATCACCGGCAGCACGCAGTTTCGCATGATCGACGTCGCGTGCGCCCCCGGCGTGCTCATTCCGCGCCCCGAGACCGAGATGCTCGTCGAGGAAGTCCTCAATTATCTGGATGCCGAGGTGCTGAGCCCCGAGGCTGCTGCCCGTCAGCGCGTGGAGCTGCCTTGGAACGATGAGGTCGAGGAGGTACGCAAGGCCGAGGCCGCGCTGGCAGACGAACGCGCGGCCGCCGAGCGCCGTGCCGCTAACCTGACGGCTGCCGATGAGGCGGCGCTAGGCGGCGACGTATTGGGCAGCCGCGCCTATGCCGAGGAGCTGGCCGACCGCGAGGCCGAGGAAGCCGCCGCGCAGGCAGCAGAAGCCGAAGCCGCGGAAGCCGCTGAGCCCGAGCTCGACGAATACGGCATCGCCATCGAGGGTGCCGGCCAGGAGACGGCTTCGGCTCAGGATGCCGCTGCGCCTGCCCCAGCCGAGCCCCGTATCGCCCGCGTTCTCGAGGTCGGCTGCGGCACGGGTTGCATCTCGCTCTCCCTTGCCTGGGAGCGCCGCGGCCACGTTACCTGTACCGCCACCGATATCGAGCCGCGCGCCATCGATCTGGCCACCAAAAACCGCGACGCGCTCGGCCTCACGGCAGATGAGGTTGCCTTTAGTCTCACCAACCTGGTGAGCTCCATTCCCCGCGAAGAGTGGGGCACCTTCGACGTGCTCGTTTCCAACCCGCCCTACATCCCGACCGGCGTCATGCGCTCGCTGCCGCACGAGGTCAAGGACTTTGAGCCCGACTTGGCGCTCGAGGGCGGTGCCGACGGCCTGGACATCTTCCGCCGCCTGCTCAATGCGGCGCCTTACATGCTGCGCGCCGGCGGCCTGTTTGCCTGCGAGCTCTACGAGGGCGCCCTCGATGCCGCGGCCGAGCTCTGTCGCCAGGCAGGCCTTTCGGACGTGCGTATCGTCCACGACCTCACCGATCGTCCCCGCATCGTTCGAGCCATCGTCACCGAGCCCAAACAGCGTATTTAAGCTGAATAAATAGACATTTGCGCAAGTTTGTCCTTGCAATATACCGTAAAACTTCTACTATAGAAGGAGAAAGGTATGTCAAATCAGCTGCATCGGTACCGTATCGTGCTTGATTACATTGAACCTTGGCTTGATGAGCAGGATGAAGCTACGCTGAAGCAGATTTATGCAGACCTTTTGGTGCTCGAGAAGGAAGGTCCCAGCCTTGGTCGTCCGCTGGTTGACCGCGTAAAGGGCTCGAAGCTTCATCATTTAAAGGAGCTGAGAGTGACGTCGTGTGGTGGGCAGGTGATTCGCATCCTCTTCGCCTTTGACCCCAAGCGCCAGGCGGTATTGCTATTGGCGGGTGATAAGTCGCGAGCGGGATCGTCAAGGGCAAAATGGAACGGTTGGTATGCGATCAACATTCCAAGGGCCGAGCAAATATACCGTCGCCACGTAAGGAGGCTCGATCGAGATGGAACTGCATGAGTATATGGAATCTCGCGGGATAACACGCGACTCCATTACCGCCGAGCAGGAGAGGACTCGCGATCGTATCGAAGCCTATAAGCTTGCTCAGATTCGCAGGTTAAAAGATCTAACACAGGCGTCGGTCGCCCAGTCGATGGGCGTTTCTCAAAAACGTGTATCCGAGCTCGAGCGTGGGGAGTTGGGTTCGATGAGGCTCGACACGCTGAGCAGGTACGCAGAGAGCCTCGGCGGAAAACTGGTTGCAAGCATCGAGTTTCCCGATCGTACCGTTACGCTTGCGCGCTAAAAATCTTCAATTAACCCCCTCACTTTCACCGACTACTAGAGCCGCTCACCAAACCAACATGCGCTCTGGGCAAATAGGTTGAATGTTTCGTGCGAGAATGCCCCACAGTAAACAAACTTGCACCAGGGCGTAAGGGGCTGGCATACACATGCAGACGGTCTATCGGGTATACGAGGGAGCGCGCGAGCCGCATCGGCTTGCAGTCGAGCGCACGGCCGAGCTACTCGGTCGTGGTGGCCTGGCGCTTATTCCAACCGAGACGGTCTACGGTGTCGCCGTGGCAGTCAACGCCTTCTCGGATGCCGTTCCACAAGATACAAGTGAACCTCTGCCGTGGCCGCGCGATCCGCAGGCCACCGTCAACGGCGCCGCGGTCCCCGCACTCGGTACCGGCTATCGTCGTATCTTTACCCTCAAGCAGCGCGAGCTCACCCAAACGGTTGCCTGGCTGGTCGATGATGCCGAGGCGCTCGACCGCTATGGCGTGGATATCCCTCATGAGGCCCGCATGCTCGCCCGACGATGCTGGCCGGGTGCCCTGACTATCGTGGTTAAGGCGGCCCCCTGCGTGCCGACCTTTATGCGCGCCGCCGACGACACGGTGGCACTTCGCGCTTCGGCCTCGCCCGTGGTGCAAGCGCTCATCCGCGCCTGCGGCAGCCCTCTTGCCTGCACCAGCGCCAACACGCATGGAGCGCCCGCGCCGGCAAGTTTTGCCACGGTGGAGGAGCGCATCCTGGAGGGGGTCGATGTGGCCGTCGACGCCGGTGAGACCCCGTGTCGCGATGCCTCAACCATCGTGTCGTTTCAGCACGGCGAGCTCCAGATCCTGCGCCAAGGCGCGCTTCCCGCATCAGAGATCGAACGGGTCCTGTCCGACCCGATGCAATAGAAAGGTGTAAGCGATGTCGTTGAATCTAGGTAGCCTGGGTATGGAAGACGCCCCGTTTAGCTTTGGCGGTTCCTACATCATGGCGCTCGACTGCGGCACTACCTCGGTACTCGCGACCATCGTCGACGAGTACGGCTGCATCGTCGCCCAGGCGCGTCGTAGCGTCAAAACCAGCTTCCCGCGCCCCGGCTGGGTGGAGCAGGATCCCACGGAGGTGCTTGCCAGCCAGATCGGCGTGATGATGGAGGTTCAGTTTAAGAGCGGCATCCATTCTGACCGCATTGCCGCCATCGGTATCTCCAACCAGCGCGAGACCACGGTGGTGTGGGATCGCATAAGCGGCCAACCCATCTATAACGCCATCGTGTGGCAATGCCGTCGCACCGCCCCTCTGATCGACGAGCTGGTCGAGCAGGGCGCAGAAGAGCTGGTGCGCTCCCGCACGGGGCTTACGCTCGACCCGTATTTCTCGGCCTCCAAGGTGCAGTGGATTCTCGATAACGTCGACGGTGCGCGTGAGAGCGCGGCGGCGGGCGACCTCATGTTCGGCACCATCGACACCTGGCTCATCTACAACCTCACCGGCGGTCAGGTCTTTGCCACCGACTACACCAATGCCAGCCGCACCGCGCTCTTTAATATCCATGCGCTCGATTGGGACGACGATCTGCTGGCACTTTTCGACATCCCGCGTTCCATGATGCCCGAGGTTCGTTGGAGCTCGGGCGACTACGGCCGCGTCGCGAGCGACATCATGACCAACATGCCACCCATCATGGGCGTGGCGGGCGATCAGCAGGCGTCGCTGTTCGGCCACTGCTGCTTCCATCCCGGCCAGACCAAAAACACCTATGGCACGGGCTGCTTTATGCTCATGAACACCGGCGACGAGATCGTCGAATCCAAGAATGGCCTGGTCTCCACCATCGGTATCGCTGCGGACGGCAAAGTCAGCTATGCGCTCGAGGGCTCTATTTTTGCCGCCGGCTCAACGATGAACTGGCTTCGCAACAACATGGGCATCATCTCGAGCGTGAGCGAGTCGGCACAACTCGCCGCTTCGATTAGCGACAACGAGGGCTGCTACTTCGTTCCCGCCTTTGCGGGTTTGGGTGCTCCCTGGTGGGACCCGCATGCTCGCGGTATCGTGTGCGGTCTGACCGGCGCCTCGAGCCGTGCGACTGTCGTACGTGCCGCCTGCGAATCCATGGCATATCAGAGCTACGACGTGCTGCGCGCCATGGAGCAGGACGTGGGGCTTTCGATTGAGCGCCTGTCTGTCGATGGCGGTGCCTCGCGCAACGAGTTCATCATGCAATTCCAGGCCGATCTGCTGGATATCCCCGTGCTGCAGTGCGAGACGGTGGAGACCACGGCGATCGGTGCCGCGTACTTGGCGGGCCTTGCCGTCGGCTATTGGGAGGACCTGGAGGAGCTGGAGCAAAACGCTCAGATCGTTAAGACCTTCCTTCCCCATATGTCCGCCGAGCGCCGTGAGAGCAATCTCGCTGGTTGGCGTGATGCCGTCAAGCGCTCGCTCAGTGCTGCACAGTAGGGCTGCGATGGGCTGCTCGATACAACAAACCGTTAAACTTATGCACGGCGCGCGGCAACAACATCGCCATGCGCCTTGTCAGCAAGGCCATCTTCCGGCCGCAACGAAAGGGGCAATCAACCCATGACCGTCACCTACGATACGTCCCGTGTGACCCTTGTCGATCACCCGCTCGTCCAGCATAAGCTGTCGATTCTGCGCGACAAAAACACCGGCACCAACCAGTTTCGCCAGCTCGTGCGCGAACTCGCACTTTTTGACGGCTACGAGGCCATGCGCGACCTGCCCATGGAAGACGTCGAAGTCGAGACCCCCATCACCACCGCAACGTTTAAGCAGCTCGCCGGCAAAAAGCTCGCCATCGTTCCCATTCTGCGTGCAGGCCTTGGCATGGTCGATGGCATCCTCGACTTGGTACCCTCCGCTCGCGTGGGCCACATCGGTATGGAGCGCGACGAGGTTACCCACGAGCCGCATGAGTATTACTGCAAGATGCCCAAGGATATCGACCAGCGCATCTGCCTGGTCGTCGACCCCATGCTCGCCACGGGCGGTTCGGCCGAGATGGCCATCAGCTACCTGCGCGAGCGCGGTGTCAAGGACATCCGCATGCTGTGCATCGTCGCGGCCCCCGAGGGCCTCAAGTCGCTGACTGAGAAGGACCCCGATGTGCATATCTATACCTGCGCCATCGACGACCATCTCAACGAGGCCGCCTACATCGTTCCCGGCCTGGGCGACGCCGGCGACCGCATCTACGGCACGCTGTAATCTCTGGGCCATACCGGCCAACGTCGAAAATACGAAGAAATGGTGCGCGCGGGCGAGCAAAAGACGTCCACGCGCACTCCTGTTAACGGACGTTTTGCCCTGCAGGGTTCGAGAAAAACGTATTACCGTACCTGCGGCATAAAGAAGGTCTTAAGAAAACGAACAGGTGCGTATTAACCGATGCTTTTTCGGTTGTACTTTAGCGATTGGCTCGTACAATAGTCACCAATGTTTGGCGGGAACTGTCCTGTGAGGCGTTAAAAAGGAAAGTGAGGACGCCAGTGTTTCAGATAGCCGATCTGCTCGCTATCGTTGCAGGCGCCATCGCGGGCGCAATTGCCTTCCTTCCCTTTGTCTTTACGCTCAAGCCGGTTCTTGACGATAAACAGAATGCGGACATGCTCAAGGGTATGGTGAGTCTCGCGGTCTCGGCAATCGCGTTGCTTGTCTTTACCTTGGTTGTGTTTGTGTTGTTCGGAGAGGCATTTCGCATGTTCCTCCTGGGCGAGGCGATCGGCTTCGTGGCCTTTATGGCCGCCTGCGCGGTTCGCGTCGCCAAGGCGCTGCGAGATCCTCATGAGGTCGAAAGGTAAGTCGTGGAAATTTTTGAAAAGCTGCCTGATGAGATTAATCATCTGGTCAGCGAGTTCAGCTCCACCCCTGTCGTGGGCGATCTGAGCTGCGGCATCACGCAGTACTCGTTTTGGCTGATCGTCTCCACGATCGTGCTCCTGATCGTCCTGGCCGTGTTCAAGAAGAAGCAGACCCTGGTCCCCAAGGGCTTCTTCGTCAACGGTTTCGAGTACATCATCGAGTACGTCGAGAACGATATCGGCAAGGGCGTCGTGGGTGAGAACTGGAAGAAGCACTTCCCGTTCCTGTGCTCGCTTTTCCTGTTCATCCTGATCAATAACATGATCGGCCTGATCCCGGGAATGAAGCCCGGCACCGGTGCAATCGGCTCCACCGCCGCGCTCGCCATCTTCGCCTTCGTGTACTTCATCTACTACGGATGCAAGGCTCACGGCGTGATCGGCTACATCAAGAGCCTCGCTCCGCAGGGCGTGAGCTTCCCGATGAGCGTGCTCGTGTGGGTCGTCGAGCTTTTCTCGACCTTCCTGCGCCTCATCACGCTCGCCGTCCGTCTGTTCTGCAACATGTTCGCAGGACACGTGGTCATGGGCTCGTTCGCCATCATGGCGAGCATGTTCATGCAGCCGCTGCTTCAGCAGGTTTCCGCGGCCCACGCCGTCGGCGCCCTGCCTTCGCTGGCCTGGCTTGCCATTCTCATCCTGATCTATGCGATCGAGCTTGTGGTCGGCGCCATCCAGGCTTACGTCTTCACGGTCCTTACCGCCGTGTATGTCTCCGAGGCAGAGGAGGTCGCGGAGGAGGAGTAGTCTTCCGTTCGCGCCTTAAAGGTAAGGCAATTCGTTAAACCGCCGGTGCCCGTACCCATGGAGCCCGGCAGTTATAAAAAGGTTATCCTGCGTGAAATAAGACACGCACGACAAAGGAGGAATCGTGGGAGTTATCGGTTACGGTCTCGGTGTTATCGGCGCTGGTCTTGCTATCGGCCTGTCTGCTCTGGGTGCTACGGGTGCTATGGCCCGTCAGCCTGAGGTCCAGGGCCGCGTGTTCACCGTCTTCATCATGGGCTCCGCTTTCGGCGAGGCTCTGGCTCTGATCGGCTTCGTTGTCGCGCTGATCGTTAAATAGCACGGAGCGTCAAGTATGAATCTTTCATCCCAGAAGAGCGCGATCGCACTCTCCGCGTCCGCGGCCGCGCTGCTCATGCCGGTTTCCGCGTTCGCCGAGGACGGCGCCGCCGGTGCGGACATCCTCATCCCTAAGATGGCGGAGTTCATCCCGGCGCTTATCGCCTTCCTGATTATCTGGATCGTGCTGGCCAAGGTCGCCCTGCCGGGCATCATGAAAACCATGGAGGAGCGCGGCAAGAAGATCGAGGAGAGCCTCGACGAAGCCGAGAAGACCAAGCAGGAGGCTATCGCCAAGCGCGCTGAGTCCGACTCGATCGTCACCGACGCCCGTCGTCAGGCTGCCGACATCGTTCTCGAGGCCCGTAAGGACGCCGAGTCCGAGCGTGCCCGTATCATCGAGGCTGCTCACAAGGAGGCCGAGGAGATCATCGCCAAGGCCCATACGACCGCCGAGGACGAGCGCAAGTCCATCTACGCCGGTGCCGCGAGCTCCATCGCCGACCTGTCCGTTGCCGTCGCCACCAAGATCGTGGGCGAGGCACTCGAGGACGAGACCGAGCAGAAGAAGCTCATCGAGCGCTACATCCAGGAAGCAGGTAGCCTGAATGCCGACTAGCCGCTATCAGGACAAGGTGCTCGAGACCTACGCGCGCTCCCTTCTGGAAGCCGCTAAGGCCGAGAACCATGTGTTCGAGGACCTCGAGATGATCGAGCGCTTGGCTTCTGCCAGCCCCGAGATCATCGCCGTGCTCGACACCATGTCCAAGCGCGACCAGCTCGACCTTCTTCCCAAGGTGGCAGCTGCCTTTAAGTATGTTGCCGAGGAAGACGAGGATGTAGTGGGCGTGACCGTCACCACGGCGATCCCGCTCGACGACGAGCTGCGTCAAACCATCACTAAGAAATGCGAGCAGGACTTCGGCCGCAAGGTATTCCTTATCGAGCAGGTCGACCCGTCTATCGTGGGCGGCCTGGTGCTCGAGGCCCGCGGCGAGCGTCGTGACATTTCCGTCAAGACGCAGCTGCGCATCGCGCAGGAGACCCTCGCAAACTCTGCTAATTCGTACGGAGGTGAAGCCTAATGTCCGAAACCCTCAATGCCCAGGATATCGCCAAGAAACTGCAGGAGCAGCTCACGAGCCTCTCCGCGACGGTCGATACGCATGAGGTTTCAACGGTCGACGAGGTAGGCGACGGCATCGCGCGCGTCTCCGGCCTCAAGAGCGCCATGGCAGGCGAGCTTCTGGAGTTCAAGAGCTCCGATACCGGTGAGACCGTCTTCGGCCTTGCCCAGAACCTTGACCGTGACGAGGTCGGCGCCGTTCTGTTCGGTGCCGTCGACTCCATCAAGGAAGGCGACGAGTGCCGCACCACTGGCCGCGTTATGGATATCCCCGTGAGCCGTGCCATGCTCGGCCGCGTCGTCAATCCGCTCGGCCAGCCCATCGACGGCCTGGGCGACATCGTCGCTACGCACCGTCGCCCCATCGAGTTCAAGGCTCCCGGCGTCATCGATCGTACCCCGGTGTGCGAGCCGGTTCAGACCGGTCTGCTCGCTATCGACTCCATGGTGCCTATTGGCCGCGGTCAGCGTGAGCTCATCATCGGTGACCGTAAGACCGGTAAGACCGCCATCGCCATCGACGCTATCCTCAACCAGCGCGGCAAGGGCATGGTCTGCATCTATGTCGCCATCGGCCAGAAGGCCTCCACGGTTGCCAACATCCGCGAGACCCTCGCTCAGCACGGTGCGCTCGACTACACCATCATCGTTTCGGCCACCGCTGCCGATTCCGCCCCTATGCAGTACATCGCGCCTATGGCCGGTGCCGCTATTGGCGAGTTCTTTATGTACAACGGCGAGGACGGCAAGCCCGCCAGCGAGACCAACCCCGGCGGCCACGTGCTCGTCATCTACGATGACCTGTCCAAGCAGGCTGTGGCCTACCGTCAGATGTCGCTGACGCTGCATCGTCCGCCCGGACGCGAGGCCTATCCTGGCGACATCTTCTACCTGCACTCTCGTCTGCTCGAGCGTGCCGTCAAGATGTCCAAGAAGAACGGTTACGGCTCCATGACGGCACTGCCGATCATCGAGACCCAGGACGGCGACGTCTCGGCCTACATTCCGACCAACGTCATTTCCATTACCGATGGTCAGATCTACCTGCAGTCCGAGCTCTTCTTCCAGGGTCAGCGCCCGGCAGTCGACGTGGGTATCTCCGTGTCGCGTGTTGGTGGCGCGGCCCAGATCAAGGCCATGAAGCAGGTCGCCGGCAACCTCCGTCTGGACCTCGCTTCCTATCAGGAGCTCGCTGGCTTTACGCAGTTCGGCTCCGACCTCGACGAGGCTACTCAGAAGCAGCTGACCCACGGTGCTCGCATGACCGAGCTCCTGAAGCAGCCGCGTTACAAGCCGTTTGAGGTTGGCGAGCAGATCGTTACGCTGTTCGCTGGCAACGAGGGCTTCCTGGATGACCTGGAGATCGCCGACGTGCTGCCTTTCCGTGCCGAGCTCATCGAGTACATGGACAATGGCTTTGGTTCGCTGCTCGACAAGGTTCGCGCCAAGAAGATCGATGATGACACCAAGGCTGAGCTCTTGCGCGTCATCGGCGACTTCAAGCAGCAGTTCATGGCCAAGCACCATTCGGATGTTTCTGGATCAGAGGAGAACTAAGCCCCATGGCCAACCTTCGCGACATTAAGAAGCGAATCTCCTCGGTTACCACGACCAAGCAGATCACGCGCACGATGGAGATGGTCTCTACGGCCAAGATTCGTCGTGCCCTCGATCGCTCCAAGCAGGCCGAGCCCTATAAGGAGGCGCTGACCGACGTCATGTTGACGGTCGCCGGCGACGCCTCCTGTTCGGGCACCGATCCCATGCTGCAGAAGCATGAGAGCGTCAAGCATGGCCTGATTGTCGTTATTGCCTCGGACCGCGGCCTTGCCGGCGGTTTCAATACGACGGTGGAGCGCACGGCCGAAAAGCTCGCCGCTTCTTGGGCGAACGACGGCATCGAATGCGAGATCATCGCGTGCGGGCGTAAGCCGGCCACGTATTTCCGTGACCGCGCAAACGTTGTCATGCACTTTGAGGGCAACTCCTCTGAGCCCGATTTCAATCAGGCCCGCATGATCTCCTCTCATATCTGCGATGCGTATCGTGCCGGTGAGCTTGACCGTGTCGAGCTTGTCTACCACCACGCCAAGAACCGCGTGGATCAGGAGCTTCGCGTCGAGCATCTGTTGCCGCTCGACCCCGAGATGATCGCTATGGCCCACGGTCCGCGTAAGAACGAGACCGACGCCCCTAAGCGCATCTCGTCCACGTTCGAGTTCGTGCCCTCTCCCGAGCATGTTCTCGGCAAGCTTGTGCCGTCTTATATCCTGACGGTCATCTACCAGGCCCTGATCGATTCGGCGGCTGCCGAGCAGGGTGCACGCCGCAAGGCCATGCACTCCGCGACGGAAAACGCCACCGCGATCATCTCGACCCTTACCCGCACGTATAGTCGCGTGCGCCAGGCTTCGATCACGACCGAGATTAACGAGATCGTCGGCGGAGCCTCAGCATTGGAGGAACAGTAATGGCTAATAACACCGTAAAGCTTGCGGTCGAGGAAGCCACCAAGAAGACGACTGCCGGTGATGGTCGCATCGTGCGAATCATCGGCCCTGTCGTCGACGTCAAGTTTGACGGCGCGGTGCCCCCGATCTACAACGCGCTCACGGTCGAGGCCGAGACCCCGATCGGTCATCTGAGCACGATCCTCGAGGTCGAGAGCCAGCTTCCGGGCGGCGTCGTCCGCACGGTCGCCATGTCCTCGACCGACGGCCTGCAGCGCGGCCTCATCGCCACCGATACCGGTGAGCCCATGAAGATGCCCGTTGGTCCCAAGACGCTCGGCCGCATTTGGAACGTCATGGGCAAGCCCGTCGACGGCAAGCCCATGCCCGAGGTGGAGGAGTTCTACCCCATCCACCATGCAGCGCCCCGTTTCGACGAGCTCACCACCAAGACCGAGATCTTTGAGACCGGCATCAAGGCCGTCGACCTGCTCGAGCCCTACATCCGCGGCGGCAAGACAGGTCTGTTCGGCGGCGCCGGCGTCGGCAAGACCG